>NZ_CAXSKY010000025.1:0-36003 GCF_964238065.1 Clostridium sp. AUH-JLR23 | reverse complement strand
AGATAGTAGGCAACTGCGAAAATAGCACGCTGCCAGTCCATGTGAGGGAATAGTCATTCTATTCCCTCCCTTTTTTTTATTCTCATTCCTTTTTTGACAGATAATTCATCATAACAAGTGCAACAAAAAAACTCCAAGATTGGAGTATTTATCTTTTATTTATTTTTTAATAAACTTGCAGCAGCTTCATCAACAACTAAAATACAATCAGGATGATCTTGTAAAGCACTTGCAGGTACATCAGTTGTTTTTGGTCCTTCAACTGTAGCTTGAATAGCTTTTGCTTTTCCTTCACCAGAAGCAATAAGAAGCACTTTTTTAGCTTTCATAATATTTGCAATCCCCATACTTACTGCTTGAGTAGGTACATCTTCAATTTTACCATTAAAGAATAAACGTGCATTGTCTTCAATTGTAGATTGTTTTAAATCAACCTTGTGAGTAACTGAATCAAAAGGTGTTCCTGGTTCATTGAAACCAATATGTCCATTAGAACCAATTCCTAATAATTGAATATCAATAGGATTGTCTTCTAATAATTGGTTATATGCTTTACATTCTTCATCAATATTGCCATTTCCTTTTGGAACATGAACATTATTCATATCAATATCTAATTCATTAAATAAGTTATGACACATAAAATAATGATAACTTTGAGGATGAGATTGATCTAAACCAAAATATTCATCAAGATTAAATGATTTAATATCTTTGTATGAAGTTCCATTTTTCTTGTGATCTTCTCTCATCAATTCATAAAGTCTAATAGGTGTAGATCCCGTAGCTAAACCTAAATTAGCAGTTGGATTGTTTTTAACAACATTCAACATAATTTCACAAGCTTTTTGACTTGCTTCTTCATAATCTTTTACAATAATGACTTTCATCTTTGTCCCTCCTATAATATACTTTTATTATATAACAAGCATAGTGAAATGAAAAGCTATATTTTCATATTTTGAAAATTATAAATTTAATAAATATAGAAAGTTTAATCTTTATTTTATATTGAAAATAAGGTAAAATAAATTTATATGGAGGTAGGTCAAAATGACAATGATTAAAGGTATTGCGGCATCTAATGGTATTGCAATTGCTAAAGCATACAAATTAGTTATGCCTGATTTAACAGTAACTAAAGAAACTGTTGAAGATGTAGAAAAAGAAATTAAAGCTTATGAAGATGCAATGGATTGCACAAGTAAGCAACTTGAAGCTATTAAGGAAGCTGCTTCAAAAAATTTATCTGCTGAAGAAGCTGCAGTTTTTGATGCACATGCTTTGGTTTTATCTGACCCTGAATTAAAAACACAAGTTGAAGATAAAATTAAAAATGAAAAATGTAATGCAGCTGCTGCTTTAGAAGAAGTAGCTAATACATTTGTAGCAATGTTTGAATCTATGGGTGATGAATACTTTAGAGAAAGAGCTGCTGATATTAAAGATGTTTCTCGTCGTTTGTTAGCTAATCTTTTAGGAAAATCATTACCAAACCCTGCTTTAATTGATGAAGAAGTTGTGATTATTGCTGATGATTTAACACCTTCTGATACAGCACAATTAAATAAAAATTTAGTTAGAGGATTTGCTACAAATATTGGTGGAAGAACTTCACACTCTGCTATCATGGCAAGAAGTTTGGAAATTCCTGCTGTTGTTGCTTGTAAAACAGTGACTGATGAAGTTAAAGATGGAGATATGATTGCTCTTGATGGTATTGAAGGAGTTGTTATGATCAATCCTGATGAAGATACTATTAAAGAATATACTCAAAAACGTGATGAATATATTGCATATAGAGAAGAACTAAAGAAATTAGTTAATGAAAAAACAGTTTCAACTGATGGTCATCATGTTGAATTAGTTGCCAACATCGGTTCACCAAAAGATTTAGCTGGTGTTAAAGAAAATGGTGGTGAAGGTGTAGGTTTATTTAGAACTGAATTCTTATATATGGAATCTGCTGAATTACCAAGTGAAGATAAACAATTTGAAGTATATAAAGAAATTTTAGAAGGTATGGCTGGTAAACCTGTTGTTGTAAGAACACTTGATATTGGTGGAGATAAGGAAATCGAAGCTATTGATTTACCTAAAGAAATGAATCCATTCTTAGGTGTACGTGCAATTCGTTTATGCTTCCAAAGAGAAGATATTTTTAGAACTCAATTAAGAGCATTATTAAGAGCTTCTGTTTACGGTGATTTAAGAATCATGTTCCCAATGATTGCGACATTAGGAGAATTTAGAAAAGCTAAAGGTATCTTAATGGAAGAAAAAGAAAAATTGGTTGCAGAAGGTGTTAAAGTATCTGATACTTTACAAGTTGGTATCATGATTGAAATTCCTGCTGCTGCAGTTTTAGCTGATCAATTTGCTAAAGAAGTTGATTTCTTCTCAATTGGTACTAATGATTTAATTCAATATACATTCGCTGCTGATAGAATGTCTTCAGGTGTATCTTATTTATATCAACCATTTAACCCTTCAATCTTACGATTGGTTAAACATGTTATTGAATCAGCACATAAAGAAGGAAAATGGGCAGGTATGTGTGGAGAAATGGCTGGAGAACCAATGGCAGCTCCATTATTACTTGGTTTAGGATTAGATGAATTCTCAATGTCTGCAACTTCAATTTTGGCACAAAGAAAATTAATTAGAGAATTATCTCAAAAAGAAATGGCTGATTTAGCTAATCAGGCAATTAATTGTACAACAATGGAAGAAGTTGTTGAATTAGTTGAAAAAGTTATTAAAAAATAGAACATACAATAGAATTTAAAATGTAAAAAGGACAGTGTTCATTGTGAACGTTGTCCTTTTTTAAAAATATATTCAGCAATAATTTCTACTATTTTTTCTAAAAAATCCTGATCATTTAAAGTAAATCTATTAAAATAGGGAGAATCAATATCTAAGACACCCATTAATTCATTTTGTACGATTATAGGAATAACAATCTCACTTTTACTACGACTATCACAAGCAATGTGACCACTAAATTGATGTACATCTGCGACACATATTGTTTGATGTAATAAAGCTGCTTTACCACAAACACCTTGACCAATAGGAATCCTTAAACAAGCTACTTTACCTTGGAAAGGACCTAAAATGAGTTCATGATTATCAACGAGATAAAATCCTACCCAATTAATATCTGGAATGATTTCATTTAAGAAAGCAGACATATTTGCCAGGTTAGCAGTGATATTTTCCTCATCTTTCACTAATTCATAGGCTTGCTGTAAAAATAATTGTGTATTCATTGCTTTCACCTCTTTTTTAGTATAACATAAATATATCATAAATGAGAGGTAGTAGAAATGGAAAAACAAAAATTCAGTGACTATGGTATGTTTGAAGGACATTCTGAATATGAGCTGGCTGTACAAAGATGTGAAGATATATATCAAAGAAGATATGACTTAAGAAGTGATTTTGCAAGAGATTATACCAGAATTATCTTTTCACAAGCGTATCGTCGTTTAAAACATAAAACACAAGTTTTTTTTGCTGTCGAAGATGATCATGTCTGTACACGCAGTGAACATGTCAATCTGGTTGAGTCTATCTCATATACAATTGCACATCAACTGGGTCTAAATACAGAACTTACAAAAGCCATTGCAGTAGGACATGATTTGGGTCATGCGCCTTTTGGGCATGGTGGTGAAACTATTTTGACTGATATTGCTAAATCTCATGATTTAGATAAGTTTTGGCATGAAAAAAATAGTTTACATTTTGTTGATCATATTGAATTATTAGAAGATAATAACCATTATCAGCATAATTTAAATCTTACATATGCTGTACGTGATGGAATTATATCTCATTGTGGAGAAATGAATCAAAAATATATTCAAAGAAGAAAAGAATATATCAATCTTAATGATTATCAATATGCAGGACAATACAATCCATGGACATATGAAGGATGTGTTGTAAAGATGGCTGATAAAATTGCTTATTTGGCTAGAGATATTGAAGATGCTTTACGTTTAAATGTTTTAACACAGTCTCAAATTGATGAATTAAGAACACAATTAAATCAAATGGGGAATTATCAATTTCATGCGATTAATAATGGTTCTGTTGTCAATTATTTTATACATGATGTTGTGGAAAATTCTTGTGTAGAAAAAGGAATAGGCTTATCTCAGGAAGCTTTTGATAAAATGAAATTTATTATGAAATTCAATTATCAAAATATTTATTTAATTAAAAGGGTTCAAGTTCATGAAAAATATGTGTCTTTAATTTTGCATTCTATTTTTGATTTTTTATATGATTATAAAAACCATGATGATTTTATTAAAGATTTAAAGCAGGATTTAAAACAATATCCAAAGTTAATTGGTCATTATTTAGCGTGGCTAGAAAAATATGCTGTTATAGAAAATTATTCGAGAAAAAAAGAATATCATAATCATGTTGTTTATGATTTTATCCATGATTCTCAAGCTTTTGAAAAAAGTATTATAGATTATCTAGCAGGAATGAGTGATGCATTTATTATTCAGCTTTTTAATGAGTTGATTTCTTTTTAAAAGATATTCAAGTCTTTTATGAAATATGATAAAATGAAGCGAGAAATGAGGGGAAATAATTATGCCAATCAAAATACCAGATAATTTACCTGCTGCTAAAATATTAAAAGAAGAAAATATATTTATTATGAGTGAAACACGTGCAACAACACAACGCATTAGACCGTTAAAATTATTAATTTTAAATATTATGCCTACCAAAATTGTAACGGAAACACAATTATTAAGATTATTATCTAATACACCTTTACAAATTGAAGTAGATTGGATTCATATGGCAAGTCATGAATCTAAAAATGTTTCAAAAGAACATTTATTGGCTTTTTATAAAACTTTTGATGATATTAAAGACAATAAATATGATGGTTTAATTATTACAGGAGCACCAGTTGAAAAACTTGAATTTCAAGATGTGGATTATTGGGATGAATTGACAACATTATTAGAATGGTCTAAAACGCATGTTTTTAGCAGCTTCTTTATTTGTTGGGCAGCGCAGGCAGCTTTGCATTATTTTTATGGCGTTTCTAAGTATCTATTACCACATAAATTAACTGGTGTATATCTACATCATACGAATGTTGAAAAAATGCAAAGAAAAATTTTGCGAGGTTTTGATTATCAATTTTATGCACCTCATTCACGTTATACCAGTGTATCTAAAGAAGATATTGAAAAGATAGATGACTTAGATATTTTAGCTGAATCAAAGGATGCAGGGGTTTATATAGTTGCTTCAAAAGATGGATCACGTTTTTTTGTGACTGGACATCCTGAATATGATCCTGATACTTTAGATAAGGAATATAAAAGGGATTTGGCTAATCCAGATATTATCAGTGAAATGCCAAAAAATTATTATTTGAATGATGATGTCAATAATGAAATACAAGTCAAATGGCGTTCTCATGCTTACTTGATTTTTGCAAATTGGTTAAATTATTATGTTTATCAACAAACGCCATATAATTTAGATGATTTAAAAGAAAGATGATATTTATTAGCAGATTATGGGAAATCTGCTAATAAAATCGTCTTTTTTTGTTGAAAAAGCCTAAAATCAATTGAATTTTATGTGACCTTCATATATAATTTTATTTGGAATGTAATGAAAGAAGGGGTGTTTTAATGAGAAAAAAAATCTGTCAATTATGTATGTTAGTTATCTCATTAACATTAGTTATAGGGTTAGTTATAAATGTTTCAAATCAAAATTCTGTTGAGGCAAAAGATAGTTCTTCAAAAGGACCAGAAGTAACAGACTATTTTACTGTTATTAATGAAGATGGAAGTACATCTATTGTTGATTTTGATGATATTGAAAACGACAACTCAGAAATTATTGAACAATCAAAAGAATATAATTTGGTTGCTAAAACTGGTGATGATAAAGAAGTTATAGCAACTTATGAAAATGAAGAAGAAGCTCAGGAAGCTTTGGATAATAAGGTTAAAACAAAATCAAAATTACGTGCAAGAACCTTTTCTGTTACAACATACTCTGTTGAAGAAAATACAAAAGCCATTGAATATGGAGTTGTGTATTTAAACTCTAAAGGTCATGATGGAAATAGTTATTTAACTTATAAAAATGTTTTAACTGGATATGATGGCTATACGACAGGAAGTTATGCAAAAGATGCTGCCTATATTGGA
This sequence comes from Clostridium sp. AUH-JLR23, assembly GCF_964238065.1. Taxonomy (NCBI): domain Bacteria; kingdom Bacillati; phylum Bacillota; class Clostridia; order Eubacteriales; family Clostridiaceae; genus Clostridium; species Clostridium sp. AUH-JLR23. The sequence goes on along the minus strand of NZ_CAXSKY010000025.1, from coordinate 29,788 downwards.
ACTGTTAACGGAAAAATTCGTGCAAAACAAGCAGGGACAGTAATGGATTTTGATGCACGTGATGTGACAGTTGTTGATTATCAAAGTGCTAATATTTCCCATTACTATGTTGAAGGTGGTTACTTATATCATAAATATTTTTATGGTTCAGAAAGTTCTAGTGCACAAAGAGTTGGAAAAAAGCCAAGTTACTTAAATGAAGGAACAAAATATTATAGTTATGATGGACATTATTTCTATACAAGTTATCCAACAATGATTAAGGACTATCAAAACAGTAATACATCTTATCCTAATGCTGTTAATAAATCTAATCCTTTCTATAATTACTATCAATTCCTTTCTCATCGTTCTAAAACAACTTTAACTCCATATAATTTGGATACTATTACAAATGATAAAGTGGGTTCTAGTTCTTCAAAAATGAAAAATATGGGACAATATTATATTGAAAATCAAAATACATATGGTACTAATGCCTTATTAATGTATGGTGTATCTGGAAATGAAAGTGCTTGGGGAACAAGTGCAATCGCCCGAGATAAAAATAATTTATTTGGACATGGTGCAGTAGATAATAATCCATATTATGGAGCAAATGGATATGAAAATCCTCAAACAAGTATAAAATATCATGCAGAAAAATTTATTTCCAATGGATATTTAGACAATGAGGATTGGCGTTATAATGGTGGACATTTAGGTGATAAATTATCAGGTATTAATGTTCGCTACGCTTCTGATCCTTATTGGGGAGAAAAAGCAGCTAGTGTTAATTATTATTATAATTATGGAAATGATTATAATAAATATACAATTGGTATAATCAATGGGCAACAAAAAAGTTATAAACTTTATAAAGAACCTGGTTCAACTGTTACTCATACATTGGGAAGCGGTAGTAGCCCACGTACATATAATTTACCAGTTATTGTTTTAGATACAGTGACTGTATCAGGGAAAAAATGGTATAAAATTCAAAGTGATACAGCGTTGAATGAATCTCGTACTGATACTGATTGGGATAATCAATATAAGTTTTCAAGAGATTATTTATATGTTCCTGCTTCTGATGTTACTATAGTTGTAAATGGATATGATAGTAGTACATCAGATAGTAATGAAACTACGTATTTACCAGGGGATGTTAATGGTGATGGAAAAGTTGAAGCAAATGATTACATGTTAATCAAACTTCATGTTTTAAAAAGAAAAACATTAACTGGAGACATGTTAAGTAGAGCTGATGTTGATCAGGATGGAAAAATAGAAGCAAATGATTATATGTTAATAAAGTTACATGTTTTAGGAAGAAAACTATTGTTTTAAGGGAGTAAAATATGAAAAAAATTGTTTATTTTATTTTATCGTTAATAATTGCATTTACGTTTACTATAGTGAATGGGGGTAAAGTTTATGCTGCATCTTACAGTGTTTCTGTAAACACGAGTAATGTATCTGCAGGAGGAAGTGTAACACTTTCTATTGCTGGTTCTGGATGTGAAGGTTCTTTTTCTGTTAGTGTAAATAATGGCGCTTCTGTTACTGGTAATAATCCAATATGGACTGGAGAAAGTACGCAAATTAAAGCTGGTAGTAGCAGTTTTACTATAACAGTGACGCCTCAGAGTGTTAGCGATTCAAGTACAGCAGAGATGATAACATCGTCACTTGGTTCTAAATCAATTCCTATTACTGTTAAGAGTGCTTCATCAAATTCGGGTAATTCAAGTTCCTCTAGCGGATCTAGTAACTCATCTAGTAGTGCTAGTTCTTCAAGTAGTTCAAGTAATGTAAGTACAACATCTCAAGAACCTGAAGAAAAAAAATCAAGTGAAAAGAATTTATCTTCTTTAAGTGTTTCTGAAGGAACTTTGTCACCAAAGTTTTCAGCAGGTACAACAACATATAAAGTTGATTTGACGAGTGATGTTGAAAAATTAACTATTAGTGCCAAAGCTAAAGACAGTAAAGCTAAAGTTTCTGGGACAGGAGAAAAAGAATTAAAAATAGGTGAAAACAATTTTACAGTGACTGTTACGGCTGAAGATGGTAGCAAAAAAACATATACAATAAGTGTTTATGTAACAGAAAAACCAACACAATTTGTTAAATTGGGTGATCAAAATTTAGGAATTTTAAATGATTTATCTAAAACGGATGTGCCAAAAGGATTTGAAAAATCAACAATAAAAATTGACAATAAAGATGTGACAGCTTTACAAAATAAAGATCTTGGATTAACGTTATTATATCTACAGACTGAAGATGAAAAAACTGGATTTTATATTTATGATGTAGATAATAATAAAGTTTTGAGTAAATATCAAACTGTAGCTGTTAATGGAAAAACATATGTTCTTATGGATGCCCCAGATAATTTAGAAGCTATCCAAGATTTAAAAACAGCAACTATTAAAATTGGTGATGTTGAATTAAATGGATGGAAATTTGAAGATGAGGGTTTATCACATTACACACTTGTCTATTTAATGAATGAAGCTGGGGAAACTCAATTATATACATATGAAGATACTGAAGGGACATTACAAAAATATACTCCTGTTGAAGAAAAAAATGATAATACATTAACATATGTATTTATCGGAACAACAGCTCTATTTGTTGTATCAACTGCGGTACTTGGATATATGTTTATAAGTTTTAAAAAGAAATCAATTTCTGCTATAAGAGATTATTATGAACGAAAAAATCAAGGGTAACCTTGATTTTTTAATCTTCAATATTCATTGATTCATATTCTTTAAGTGTTGTAATAATGTCATCATAGATTTTCTGATCAACATAATTAAGTAATTCATCACTAGAAGCAAAACGATATTCAGTGTGTTCATGAGAGATTTGAACATGATCATTGGTTGGAATAGCTAAAAAGCCAATACCAACGGTTTGATAGTCAGGTCGAACGGCTGTAAAAGTATACACTGGTTTGATGATTCTCACATCTAAATTTGTTTCCTCTTTTAATTCTCTAATAAGAGCCTGGTGTGGTGTTTCACCATATTCTAATCCACCTCCAGGAAGTTCCCAAAAACCAAGTCCATCACTAGAAGGACGTACTCTTTTGAGAATCAGGATTTTTTGATGATAAATGACAATAGCTTTGACGGTAATATGAAATCTGATATTTTCCATATGTTTATTCCCTCCATTTTATATATCATATCATTTTTTTTACAAAAAGTATCGTTTTATTAAAAATGTTTGCTATAATAATTGAGAGGTGATTTTAAAATGATTGATTTTTTAGAAGAAGTCTATAAAAGAAAAGATAAAATGATAGAAGATATACAGACATTATGTAAAATACCATCTATTTTAGATGAAACAACAGCTAACGAAGGACAACCATTTGGAAAAGCATGTCGTGATGCGTTAGATGCTATGTTAGAAATAGGTGAGAGAGATGGATTTGTTTGTGAAAATGTTGATGGTTATGCAGGACATATTGATATAGGAGAGGAAGAAGAAACTTTTGGTATTTTAGGACATTTGGATGTTGTGCCTTGCAATGAGAGTGGATGGAACAGTGAACCATATGCAGCAACTTTAAAAAATGGAAAGTTATATGGGCGAGGAGTAGCTGATGATAAAGGACCACTCATTGCTGCATACTATGCTGCTAAAATTATTCATGAATTAAATTTACCTGCGAAAATGAAAACAAGAGTGATTTTTGGATGTAATGAAGAAAATGGTTCAAAATGTATGCAATATTATTTTACAAAGAAACCTTATCCTTCAATGGGGTTTACACCAGATGCAGAATTTCCTGTTGTCTATGGAGAAAAAGCAGGTGTTAATTTTAAAATAATTGGTGAAATTGAAAATGATAATTTAATAGGACTTTATTCTGGAAATAGAGCAAATATTGTTCCAGAAGTTTGTGAAGCTTATTTAACAGGTTCATATAAACAATATAGAGAATCATTTGCTGAATATTTATCTGCTCACCAATTAGATGGATATGTTGAAGAAGAAGGAAATCATACAAAACTTGTTTTGATTGGAAAATCTGCTCATGCCTCTACACCAGAATTAGGAATTAATGGGGCTGTATATATGTGTCATTATTTATCAACTATATCACAAAATCAATTAGTTCAATTTATTGATCAATATTTTTATAATGATTGTTATGGGGAAAAATTAGGTATTGCTTATACGGGATTAATGGGTCCATTAACAGTGAATTTAGGGGTTATCAATTACAAGAATGGACATGTTAATATGATTATAGACATGCGTGTTCCTCATGAAGTGACAGATGAACAGTTGACAGCAAAAATGCAAAAATGTCTTAACATTTATGGATTAAAAGAAACACATCATTTAGGAAAAGCTTTATATATAGATCCTCAAAGTGAATTGATTCAAAAGTTGCATAATGCTTATGTTGAATTTACAGGTGATCATAATCATCAACCACAGGCTATAGGTGGTGGCACATATGCAAAAACAATGCCTAATTGTGTTGCTTTTGGTATTGAATTCCCAGATAGTGATAATAAGATTCATCAAAATAATGAAGAAATTTCTATTGATGATTTAATGAAGGCAACAGCTATTTATGCAAAAGCTATTTATGATTTGATTAAGGAATAGAGTGAATTCTCTATTCCTTATTGCATAGAAATATGATTTTTGTTATAATATAAACGCTAATTGCAGGCGTGGTGGAATGGTAGACACGCTATCTTGAGGGGGTAGTGGAAGTATTTCCGTGTGAGTTCAAATCTCATCGCCTGCACCATTTTTGTTTTACGCATCTGTGGTGGAATTGGTAGACACGCTATCTTCAGGCGGTAGTGGATTTAATCCGTGTGAGTTCGAGTCTCATCAGATGCACCAATTGATTGAGCATTGTTTATCAATGTGTTTTTTTATTATTGGAGGATTTTTATGAATCAAGAAATTATACAAAAAATGGCTGAAGAATTATCCATTCAAGAACAACAAATTCAAAATGTTTTATCTTTATTAGAAGAAGGAGCTACTGTTCCTTTTATAGCACGTTATCGTAAAGAAAAAACAGGTGGATTAAATGAAGAACAAATTAGAGAAATTTCAAAAGTATATGAATATCAGGTCAATCTTCAGGAACGAAAAGATGATGTTATTCGTTTAATTGATGAAAAAGGTTTATTGACTGAAGAATTAAAACATAATATTTTAAATGCTTCTAAATTAAGTGAAGTTGAAGATTTTTATAGACCATTTAAAGAGAAAAAGAAAACTAAGGCATCTATTGCTAAGGCAAAAGGATTAGAGCCATTGGCTCAATCGATTTTAAAATTACCTAGAACTTTCGATTTGGAAAAAGAAGCCCAAAAATATTTAAATGAGCAAGTATTAACTATTGAAGAAGCTATTCATGGAGCCAAAGATATTATTGCAGAACAAATAAGTGATGAACCACGTTATCGAAAATATACAAAAGATATGATTTATAAGACAGGTATGATCTCATCTCATGTCAAAAAGAAAAATCCTGATCAAGAAGATGGGATTTATGAAATGTATTATGATTATCAGGAAAGGGTTCAGTATATTGCATCACATCGAATTCTTGCCATTAATCGTGCTGAAAAAGAAAAGGTATTAACGGTTTCTATTGATATTGATACAGATCGCTTTATTCAATATATTTATAATGGTGTTATGCGTAGACGTGAATCGTCGCTAGATACCTTTATTGAAGATACTGTTAAAGATGCATTTAAACGTTTGATTTTCCCATCTGTAGAAAGAGAAGTTCGTAATGAATTAACAGAAAAAGCACAGGAACAGGCATTAAATGTTTTTTCAGTAAATTTGGAAAATCTTTTATTACAGGCACCAATGAAAGATAAATATGTATTAGGGGTTGACCCGGCTTTTAGAACAGGATGTAAATTAGCGGCTATTGATCCAACTGGTAAAGTGTTAGATATTCATAAAGTTTTCATTACTATACCTAAAGATGATTACACTAAGGATGAAAAAATATTACTGTCTATGATTCAAAAATACCAAATTGAAATTATTGCTATTGGAAATGGAACTGCCAGTCGCGAAACAGAAAGCTTTATAGCACAGTTTATTAAGAAATATAATCTAGATGTACAATATGTCATCGTGTCTGAAGCGGGAGCTAGCGTTTATTCAGCAAGTATAATTGCTAAGGAAGAATTTCCAGATTATCAGGTAGAAGAAAGGTCAGCTGTTTCTATTGCCAGACGTTTACAAGATCCTTTAGCAGAACTTGTTAAAATTGAGCCAAAGGCTATTTCAGTTGGTCAATATCAACATGATATGAATCAAAAGAAATTAACAGAACAGTTAGATTTTGTGGTAGAAAAAGTTGTCAATCAGGTAGGAGTCAATATTAATACAGCGTCTCCTTCATTACTACAATATGTATCTGGTTTATCAATGTCTACAGCTAAAAATATTGTGAAATATCGTGAAGAAAATGGTAAATTTACATCTCGTGAACAAATTAAAAATGTAAAAAAACTTGGAGAAAAAACATATGAATTGGCTGTTGGATTTTTAAGAATTCTATCTGGTAATGAGAAATTAGATGAAACGAGTATCCATCCAGATAATTATAATGATGCGAATCATCTTTTAGAATATCTTCATTTACAAAAAAATGATATTGGTACAAAACATGCAAAAGATGTGATTGAACAAGTATCTATTCAGCAGATTCAAGAAGATTTACACTTAGATTCTTATTTGGCTGAAGATTTAATAGAAGCTTTTATATCTCCACATCGCTCTCCTCGTGATGAATATAATGTTCCTATTTTACGAAAAGATGTTTTAAAAATTGAAGATTTGAAAAAAGGAATGAAATTACAGGGAGTTGTGAGAAATGTTGTTGATTTTGGTGCCTTTGTTGATATTGGATTAAAAAATGATGGTTTAATACATATTTCTAAAATGTCATCTCATAAAGTGAAACATGCTTTAGATGTATGTCATGTTGGAGATATTTTAGATGTATATGTATATGATGTTGATTTGAAGAAAAAAAGAGTTGCTTTATCATTAATGGAGGTGGCATAAATGGAATTTATATATTATCCACGTTGTAGTACATGTTTAAAAGCTTTAAAAAAGCTTAAAGAACAGGAAATAGATGTGACATTACGAGATATTGTCAATGAAACACCGACTCAAGAAGAATTAGTTTGTTGGATACGTCAAAATGGAAAAGGAATCAAACCATTTTTTAATACATCTGGAAAACTTTATCGTGAAATGAATTTAAAAGATAAAATAAATGATATGAATGAAGATGAAGCAGCATTGTTATTATCTCAAAATGGTATGTTAATCAAGCGTCCATTGCTTATTGATGGTGAAAAAATTATTATTGGATATCAAAAAGAAATTTATGAAAAATAGATTTCTTTTTTTATTATTTATTTTGAAATGATTTTATATCTGTTATACTAAAGAAAAGATAGAATGAGGTGAAAAGATATGAATCAAGAAATGAAACAAACAGTCAATGAAATCAAAAAAGCTGTTATTGGGAAAGATGAGGTTATTATTCAAATATTGGTTACTTTACTTTCTAGGGGACATATTTTGCTTGAAGACATTCCTGGTGTTGGAAAAACAAATCTAGCATTAGCATTATCAAAAAGTTTACAGCTAGATTATCACCGTATTCAATTAACACCAGATATTATGCCAAGTGATATCGTTGGATTTACGATGTATAATCCACAGACACAGCAATTTGAATATAAAGAAGGAATTGCTTTTTGTCATCTTTTATTAGCAGATGAAATGAATCGTACATCTAGTAAAACACAGGCAGCTTTATTAGAGTTGATGGAAGAAGGACAAATGACTGTAGATGGAAAAACATATGTATTACCTCAGCCATTTTGTGTCATTGCTACACAGAACCCTTTTGGCTCTGCTGGAACGCAACTATTGCCTGATTCTCAAATGGATCGTTTTATGAGTCGATTAAGTTTAGGTTATCCTCAATTTGAAGAGGAAATAGAAATGATGAAACAACGTCAAAAATCTAATCCTTTAGATGATATACAATCAGTTTTATCGCCTGAGATGATACTGCAATATCAAAAGATGATTGATCAGATATATGTTCATGATGATATTTATCATTATATCATGCAAATCATTACTGCAACACGTTCACATTCTCAAATTGAACAAGGTGTATCACCACGTGGTTCTTTAGCTATCATGAAAACGGCTAAAGCCTATGCATTTTTAAATGACCGTGATTATGTGATTCCACAAGATGTCCAATATGTTGCACCAATGGTTTTGGCTCATCGTTTCATACTGACATATGAAGCTAAAATGAACAAAGTCTCTTCATATCAGATTGTAGATGAAATCTTAGAATCAGTTGGAGAACCTCAATTAAAAGTATGAAAAACTTATTAAAATATTTTTGTTTTCTTGCTTTTTTATATGGATTATGGCGTTTTGTTTCAGGGTATTTTTCATTTTTATTGTTTTTGATGGCTTTTTGTTTAATATGTATATGCCTATTGTTTAGTATTATCCCAATGCGAAAAACAACAATCTCAATAAAAATGCAACAAGCATATTGTTTGCGTGAGGAAACCATTAATCTGAGTTTTTGCCGTCAAAGTGTTACACCTACCCCATGTGGTCAGATTATAATTGAATATCAAATGATAGATGCTTTTTCTCAAATTGTAATTGAAAAAAGCGTATGTCTTCATGATCAGCAAGTAGATGTAGAGATTCCTTGTCCTCATTGTGGTCATTATACGATTCAGGTTCAGAAAATAAAATGTTTTGATTTATTACAATGTTTTTCTTTTTCAAAAACTGTATCCTTACAAAATTCATTTGATGTAATGCCACATTACCATCTTATAGATGTATCTGTTCATCAGGTTCATCAATTGGATGAACAAGGAGAAAATTATTTGACAGATCAAAAAGGTGATGATTATAGTGAAATTTTTGAGATTAGAACATATCGTGAAGGGGATGAACTTAAGCATATTCATTGGAATATGTCATCAAAATTTCAAGAGTTTTTTGTTAAGGTGGGAAGCCAACCTGTTCACGAAAATCTTACTCTTGCGATAGAATATAAAGAAAACAATACATTCTATGATTTACAGTTTGATTATTTTTATTCTTTATGTATTTCTTTATTAAAAGAGAATATTACTTTTGAAATTGTAACTTCATGTGATGTGCAAAATATGCATGTGCAATCTATACATTCTGTTGATAATCTTGCAACTACCATTCGATGGATGATGAAAAATCCTATCAAAACTTTAGATCAATCTTTCATGTCACGTTCTTTTTATCAAATAAAGGGACAGAATCTGGAGGTGTATCATTTATGAAAAAAACACTTAACTCCTTTTTTCAACAATACATCATCCATATCATTAATGTTTTCATGATTATTTTAGGATGTATGGGTTTGATAGGAAATTATGATCATTCTTTATATTTTCCTGAAAACACATATATAAGTATTATTCTTTTAGGCGTGATAGGAATAGGATTTTATCTTTATTTTATTAAATATCAGACAATGCCTCAAAAACCATGTGTGTTCATTTTTATCATTTTATTATTAGTGTTGATTATATTATTTCAAAGTGAGTGTCATTATTTTATCAATAATCTTCAATCTGTTATTGAATTTGATTATTTCTTAAAATTTGATGAATTACTTCCTTTAGAATTATATAGTCGAGATATGTTTTATCAAGTTATTATATTCATAATTGGTTTGCCAGTTATCTATTTGATTGTGTCAACTGTATGTACAATGCATTTTTCGTTAATTAAAATCATCAGTTTAATTTTTCTCTTTATGTTTCCAGTATTTATTAATCATGAACTTTCTTCTCAAGAGAGTTATTGCTTTATTATCTTTATCTGTTATGCATTATTATTTACAGTGGCTTTAAAATATCAGCAAAAACAATATACCTTAAAGATTGTGATTATTATATTATTATGTATAATGTCTGTAACTGCATCTACTTATTTAGAGGGAAATCCTTTGTTTCAACAAGAATCATCATCGGTTTTATCACAAATGATTGATTGGATTGCTAACGGAAAGGGAAATCCTCTAGGAATAGCTACACAAACGGGTATGAGTCGTGATATTGATGGTTCTTTACCTACAGGCAATGTGCAACTTAGAAATGGATTGGCTTTAACAGTACAATCTGATATTCCTTTTTCTTCTTATTTGAGAGCTTATTCGCTTGCCAATTACAGTGATAATGAATGGCATGAGGTTACGGAAAATTATGATAATAGTCAGTCTTTAACTATGTATAGCGATTTTTTAATGTTGAATTATTTACCATCTTTTCAAAGTGTTGAAATTCTACCACAACGTCAATATGATTTTCAATTTGTACCATACTATTTTATTGATAATGTTCAAGAGTATCCAGTTCTTTTTGATTCATATATAGAAAGTACTTCTGATTCATTGGATGTTTTATATCTTTATGAAGAAGATCCTCAATTAGGACTAGATGAAAATAGCTATTTTATTTCTGAACAGTATGATGAAGAATATGAAGATTATGTGTATCAACATTATTTAGATGTTCCAGATGAATTAGAACAACAATTATCGCGTTTATTATATGAAAATGATATTGAATATCCATATGATTTTGATATTGCATCAACAGTCCAACAGGTGCAGGAACTTTTAGCTAAGCAAGCAGAATATGATTTGAATGCAGGAACATTACCTTTTGATAAAGATTTTGTTGAATACTTTCTGTTTGAAAATCATAAAGGAAGTTGTACTCATTTTGCGACTGCTGGAGCTTTGTTGTTAAGGGAGTTAGGTATTCCAACACGCTTTGTAAGAGGATATACAATGCTAGAAAGTGATTTTCATAATGGTGAAGCCAAAATTCCTCAATATCGTTCGCATGCCTGGATAGAAGTTTATGAAAATATGAAGGGGTGGATTCCTTATGAAATGACACCTGCAGGAAATATCGAAGAAATCAGTGATGTTCTTGATGATATAGCAAGTCAAAATCAGCAGACTGCAAATACGAGTGATGTGCCAACAACACAGCCTGAAGAAGATACAATACAGGATACACCTGTAGATTTAGATGTTACAACAAGATCATCTCATCAAAATATATGGATTATTGCTGGATTATTTGGAATCTTTATATTCATTGTTATTTATCGTTATTTGACAACACATTGGATGATGATCAAAACAAGACGTATGAATAACAATCAGAAAGTTTTAACTTATTATAGAAAAATAAGGAAATTATCTTCTTGGCATAATGTTGATGATGAAGAGTTAAAGAATCTTGCTTATAAAGCTAAATATTCTTCTCATGAAATAAGCGATGAAGAATGGCTTCAATTCCTTCGCTGTTATCAACAATGGATTCGTCAATATAGTCAATCATTGAAATGGTATCAGAGATTTATTTTCCAATATATTTTTGGAAATAAATAAAAAGAGATTTTATGAAATGAACCTCCTTATTTGAATGTCCAAATAAGGGGATTCACTTGATGTGAAATCTCTTTTTTATGTTTTATTTATAACGTAAATGTGTTATATCACTATAACATGGAATACCATTTTCATATGTAATCGCAACTTCGCCTTGAATCAATGGAATTAAATAGTCATAAAGTTCTTGAGTGATATCATTATGTTCATCATTGATCCATTCAACAGGAATACGTTGTTCTAAATTGGCAATTTTGAGAACATCCTTATAGGTGTATTCAACTTGATAAGGCTGATTTTGAACACGTTGGAAAGTCATCATAACACCACTGTGTCCTTCCATTGATGTTTGAACAGCCGCTTGTCCAATTTGAAATGATTCTTCTAAATCAACTTTTGAAGCAATATGCATAGCACATCTTTGTAGGACATTTAATTCGATACTACGCACTTTACATTTGAATTCCTGATAAACTAATGATTCTAGGACTTTACCAGTTCCAGAATGCAAAACATGTCCAAAAGCATCACGTTTTGTATATTTAGAATCAGCATCCAAATATTCTCCATTTTCATTTTTAATTCCTTCACTGACAGCAATAATAATATTCTTTTTATGACGAAAAACTTTACGAATATCATCTAAGAATTTTTGCGTTGAAAACGGAACTTCAGGCAAATAGATAAGGTCAGGTGCTTCATTGCATTGCGTTCTTGCTAGTGCACTGGCAGCAGTTAACCATCCAGCATTACGCCCCATAATTTCAACAATTGTAACAGCATTTAATTTATAAATTGAACTGTCATAAGCAATTTCTAACATAGAAGTTGCAACATATTTAGCAGCTGAACCAAAACCAGGAGTATGGTCAGTTCCCATTAAATCATTATCAATTGTTTTAGGAATACCAATAAAACAAATAGGGGAATGAATAGACTTGGCATAAGCTGATAGTTTTGCAACTGTATCCATAGAATCATTACCACCAATATAATAAAAATCTGTGATATGTAATTGTTCAAAAGTATGGAATAATATTTCATAAGTTTGAGGATCATCCTGATAATTGGGTAGTTTATAACGACACGAACCAAGATACATAGCAGGAGAATGTTTTAATTGTTCTAAAGCTTGTGAATCATTAAATAACTCTCCCAAATCCATATAGCGGCTTTCTAACAATCCCATAATTCCATTGACCATCCCATAAACATGGTCGAATTTTTGGCTTTTGATACATTCATGAATAATTCCTGCCAAAGATGCATTAATCGCAACGGTTGGGCCTCCCGATTGACCAATAAAACAGTTTCTTTTTTTCATGAGTAACTCCTTTCATTTTTCGACATTATTCTATCATTTTTTATATTATAAAAAAAGTGTATTTTTTGAGAAATCAAAAATATTAAAATTTTCAATTCTTTATGATGAAAATAAATTTTTCATGTGGAAATTTCTTATTGATAAGAGTATACTATATGATATAGGAGGAAAGAAAATTATGTCTAAAAAGTATTTATCAATGGATGGAAATACTGCTGCTGCACATGTCGCTTATGCATTTAGTGAAGTTGCAAGTATTTATCCAATTACACCATCTTCTCCAATGGCTGAAAATGCGGAAACATGGGCTGCTCAAGGAAAGAAAAATATTTTTGGATCAGCAGTTAATGTTATCGAAATGCAGTCAGAAGCTGGAGCTGCTGGAGCTGTACATGGAGCATTGCAAGGTGGTGCGTTAGCAACTACATTTACGGCATCTCAAGGTCTATTATTGATGATACCAAACTTGTATAAAATTCAAGGTGAATTATTGCCTGGTGTATTCCATGTTGCTGCGAGAGCTTTAGCAACACGTTCATTAAATATTTTTGGTGATCATCAGGATATATATGCATGTCGTCAAGTTGGTGCGCCTATGATTTGTTCTCATAGCGTTCAAGAAGTTATGGATTTAGGAGGAATTGCTCATTTAACTGCAATTAAGGCAAGCGTTCCTGTTATTCATTTCTTTGATGGATTTAGAACTTCTCATGAAATTCAAAAAGTAGAAGTTATGGATTATGATGTTTTAGAAAGCTTGTTAGATAAAGAGGCATTAAAGAAATTTAAAGAAAATGCATTAAATCCACATACAAATCCAATTGAACGTGGTGGTGCTGAAAATGATGATATCTATTTCCAAGGTAGAGAAGCACAAAATAAACATTATGAAGCTGTTGTTGAAATTGTTGCTGATTACATGAAAAAGATTTCAGAAATTACTGGACGTGAATATGCGCCATTTACATATTATGGAGCAAGCGATGCATCACGTGTGATCATTGCAATGGGTTCTGTAACTGAAACAATTAAAGAAACAATTGATGAAATGAATAAACGTGGTGAACGTGTTGGATTGATTAAAGTTCATTTATATCGTCCATTCTCACCAAAATATCTATTAAAAGTTTTACCAAATACTGTTGAAAAAGTTGCTGTTTTAGATCGTACAAAAGAAATGGGAGCAACTGGAGAACCATTATACTTAGATGTATGCTCTGTATTAAAAGATACAAACATCAAAGTTATTGGTGGACGTTATGGTATGGGATCTAAAGATACAACACCTGGTCAAATCAAAGCTGTATATGATCATTTATTAGATGAAGATCCATTTACATCTTTCACTATTGGTATTAATGATGATGTGACTCATTTATCATTAAAAGAAGACCCTGATTTCCATGTTAATGCTGATTATACATCTTGTTTATTCTATGGTTTAGGATCAGATGGTACAGTATCTGCTAATAAATCTTCAATTAAAATTATTGGAGATCATACCGATTTATATTCACAGGCTTACTTTGCTTATGATAGTAAAAAAGCTGGTGGAGCTACACGCTCTAACTTAAGATTTGGTCATACACCAATTCGTGCAACATATTATGTCAATAATGCTGATTTTATTTCATGTTCATTAGATAACTATGTATTGAAATATGATATGTTGAAAAATTTAAAGAATGGTGGAACATTCTTATTAAATACAGAATTTGATGAAAAAGAAATTGTTGATTATTTACCAAATAAATTAAAGAAACAATTAGCTGATAAAAATGCTAAATTCTATATCATTAATGCAACAAAGATTGCTAGTGAAATTGGTATGGGAAGACATACAAATACAATTCTTCAATCTGCATTCTTTGCTTTAAACCCACAAATTTTACCAGTTGATAAAGCTGTTGAATATATGAAAGCAATGGCTAAGAAAACATATGGTAAAAAAGGTGATGCTGTTGTAGAAATGAACTACAAAGCTATTGATGCAGGAAAAGATGCTATTGTTGAAGTTCCTGTTGATGCAAGCTGGTCTGATTTAACAGTTACTGCTACAAGAGCAAGAACTGGTGATGATTACTTTGATAATTTCGTTGCACCAATCAATGCCTTAGATGGTTATGATTTACCTGTTTCTGCATTTATGGATAAATTAGATGGTTCAATGAAATCTGGTATTGCTATTAAAGAAAAACGTGCGATTGCTATTGATGTACCACGTTGGGAAAAAGAAAACTGTATCCAATGTAATAACTGTGTTATGGTATGTCCTCATGCAACAATTCGTGCTTTCTTAATTGATGAAGATGAAATGAAAGCTATGCCAGAAGATATTTCAAATGATGTTTTAAAACCAATTGGTAGAAATGTAGATGGATTGGTTTATCGTATTCAAGTTTCTCCAGATAACTGTGTTGGTTGTGGATTATGTGTGACTGAATGTCCAGGTAAAGCTGGAAAGAAAGCTTTATCTATGGTGCCAGTAAAAGAAGAATTACCACATGCTTCTTTAGCTGATCATATTTATTCAAAAGTGACATATAAAGCTGATCGTTACCCAACAACAACAGTTAAAGGTGTTGGATTTATGCGTCCATACTTTGAAGTATCTGGTGCTTGTGGTGGATGTGGTGAAACACCTTATTATCGTTTGGCTTCTCAATTATTTGGAGCAGATATGAGAATTGCAAATGCAACTGGATGTAGTTCAATTTATAGTGGTTCTACACCATCAACACCTTGTACAATTGATGAAAATGGACAAGGACCTGCATGGGCTAACTCATTATTTGAAGATAATGCTGAATATGGATTTGGTATGAAATTAGCTGAAAATTATATGGCTAAACGTATCTTAGAAATCATTGAAGCAAATAAAGCTGAATGTGAACCTGAACTTCAAACTGTATTAGAACAATATGCAAATGTCAAAGGTCAAAGAGTTGAAGAAAGAAAACTTTATGATCAATTAGTATCTTTAGTAGAAGCTTCAAAATGTGAAGGTATCAAAGAATTATTAGATATGAAAGGTGAACTTGTCACTAAATCTCAATGGATTATTGGTGGAGATGGATGGGCTTATGACATCGGTTATGGTGGATTAGATCATGTTATCGCTAATAATCAAAATGTTAATATCTTAGTTCTTGATACAGAAGTTTATTCAAATACTGGTGGACAATCTTCAAAATCTTCACAAGCTGGTTCTATCGCTAAATTCACTGCTGGTGGTAAAACAGTAGCCAAGAAAGATTTAGCACAGATTGCTATGGCATATGGACATGTTTATGTAGCACAAGTGGCTATGGGAGCTAATCCAATGCAAACAATTAAAGCATTCAAAGAAGCTGAAGCTTATGATGGACCATCATTAATTATTGCTTATTCTCCATGTATGGAACATGGTATTAAAGGTGGTCTTGCAAATCATCAACAACAACAAAAACATGCTGTTGAATGTGGATACTTCAACTTATTAAGATATGATCCTCGTTTAGAAGAACAAGGAAAGAATCCATTACAGTTAGATTCTAAAGAACCTGATTTCACAAAATTCAAAGATTTCTTATTAAGTGAAAACAGATTTGCACAATTATCTAAAGTCAATCCAGAACATGCTGAAGGATTAATGGATAAATGTGAAAAAGACGCTATGAAACGTCGTCATCGTTTGGATGTTATGGCAAGTGAATAGTCAAAATGAAAGATTGAAAGTGAGAGTACTTTCAATCTTTTTTTGACATCATTTTTAATTCCATTTCTCTATAATGAAAGAGGGTGGAAAAAAATGAATGTCTATATAGAAATTACGTATTTTATGAATGCTTTATTAATATTACTGAGTTTTGAAATATTATCTTTTTTGTTAAATATACGCATAACTAAGAAAAGATTATGTCTATATGTTTTGACTTACAATATTTCATTTGTTTTTTTATTTATTGATTTATTTACTGGGTTTATTCTTTTATATGATTTTATATTGACATTTTTTTATTTTAAAAGGTCTGTCTATATATATTATCCTGTATATCTTTTTATATACTTTTCAATATTATCATTTGTTCAATGGTTATTACCATCGTCTATTATTTTTCAAGGTGTTTTATTGATGGAAGGCTATCATATACGATATATCATGATTATTGCAGTTTTAGTTATTTTGATTAGCTATTTCTATATAGATTTATGCCGTCATCGTATTCATCAGCAAATGGTTAAAGTCTGTTTTCAAGGACACCAATGTTATGGTTTTATTGATAATGGTAATCAGGTCACATATCATGGTTATCCAGTTATTTTTATCAATCAAAGATTTGCCGGTGACTATACTGTTATTGATAATATTTGGATTGAAACTGCGAGTCAGCAGGAAAAAATTGATTTAATTTTATTGCCTGATATTAAAATTCATCATCAAACATTACACGATGTTTATGCTGGAATTATATCATCGAATCAGTATGATTGCATTTTAAATCAACAGTTAATGGGAGGATTATTATGATCTTATTATTATTGAAGGAATGGGTATTAAAAAGAAAATCACTTTTCTATATTGGTAGACATGATGTTTTAAAAGCACCATTAAAAGGTAAAGAAGAAAAAGAAGCTTTATTGAAATTACAAAATGGTGATGAAAAAGCAAAGGATTTATTAATTGAACATAATTTAAGGCTCGTTGTCTATGTGGCTAAAAAATATGATTCTATGCAAAATGGTAGTATAGAAGATTTAATTAGTATTGGAACGATTGGTTTAGTTAAAGCAGTGAATACTTTTAATATGGATAAAAACATTAAATTAGCAACTTATGCATCACGTTGTATTGAAAATGAAATTTTAATGTTCTTAAGAAAAAATAATAAACTCAGACAAGAAATCTCTTTAGATGAACCATTGAATGTTGACTATGATGGTAATGAATTATTATTATCTGATATCATTGGTACGGACAAAGACATTGTACAAGATGAAATAGAACATAATGATCAAAAAGAAAAATTTTATCATGCTTTACATTATTTAAATCCAAGAGAACAACAGATTCTTATGATGCGTTATGGTTTGATTGGTCATGAGGAATTAACACAAAAGGATGTGGCAGAAATATTAGGTATTTCACAATCATATATATCTAGACTTGAAAAGAAAATTATTAGAAAATTAAGAAATAAATTGAAAGATGATGAATAATGTCAAATAAAATGGTGAAACTCTGATATGAGGAGTTGAATCCATGTCAAAATATAAAGTAGAACTGAATGGAACAAATATTGAAAATTATGAAAAATTATCTCATCAACAAACAATAGAATTATTGAAAACATATCATCAAAATCATGATTCCTGTATAAAAGAAAAATTGGTTTTCTCTAATTTAAAACTTGTTTTATCACTTGTTCAAAAATACCAACAAAGAGTGAATAATTTAGATGATTTATTTCAAGTTGGAGTAATTGGTTTAATGAAGGCCATAGATCATTTTAATACGAATTTAGAAGTTCGTTTTTCAACATATGCTGTTCCGCTTATACAAGGTGAGATGAAACGTTATTTAAGAGAAAATTCTCCTATGCGAATACCAAGATCGTTACGAGATATTGCTTATAAAGCGCTTTTGGTTAATGAAGAATATATGAAAAAATATAATCGAGAAGCATCTATAAAAGAATTATCTCAACGTTTAAATGTTGATGAATATACGTTAGTTGAAGCATTATCTTCTACTCACAGTGTGACATCATTATCACAGGAAGTCCAAAATGATGGCAATGGACCCATTGATTTAGAAAGTCAGATACCAGATAACCATAGTCATATGGAAGAGATTCAAAAGACAATAGATTTACAAAAAGCCATGCATCATTTAGATCAAAAAGAAATGCAAATCATTCATGAACGTTATTTTCAAGGTTTAACACAGAGTGAAATTGCTAAAGATTTAATGATTTCTCAAGCACAAGTTTCTCGTATTGAAAAACAGGCTTTATCACATTTAAAGAAATATATGATAGGATAAAAGCATATATTAAAGTGGTGATAAAATGCGCTTTTTAACTTTACAAAGTAAAGATGTCATTGATGCCTCATCAGGTTGTAAGATTGGTTATGTTGTTGATTTGGAAATTGATCCTTGTTGTCAATGTATACAGGCTTTAATTGTTGAACGTTTTTCAGCATTTAAATTCATATGTTTTTTTAAAGGACCACCAGCTTTGGTTATACCTATTCAACATATTATTACCATTGGTGAAGATGTTATTTTGGTACATGTTGAATGTCAATAAATGGTATGAAGAAGGTGATATTTCCCGTATTTTCCTCTTTTTTTCATACACATTATATGGTATAATTATATAAAGATTGTAAGGAGGTTACCTCATGGGATACGGAGAAAAAGTAAAAAAATGGTTTTTTGAAGAAGATGATGATGACGTTTATGAAAATGAAGAAATAGATACTGAAGAAGAAAGTGTAAAATCAACAAGTTTATTTGAAAAAGCAAAATCTACAAAAACAACTGATGCTATGAAAGCATTAAGTGCAAATAAAGATAGTCATTTGATTTTATTTGAACCACGTGCATATAGTGAAACTCAGGAAATTGCAACATACTTAAAGCAAAAAAGAGCTGCAGTTGTGAATTTGCATCGTTTACAGAAAGAACAGTCTAAACGTGTTATTGATTTCTTAAGTGGTGTTATTTTTGCAATTGAAGGAGATATTCAACAAATCGGACCTAAAATTTTCTTATGTACTCCTAAGAATATTGGCGTTTCTGGCAATATTACAATGGATGATTCTGAAACTGATGAATAAACAAGTATTAGTAAGTGAAAAACTTGCTAATACTTTCTTTTTGAATGATGTTAGAACATTTTAAAGGCGACGAAGTTTTTGTTAAGAAAATTTTAGATTATCAATTTCAGGCACTGCATCATCAAAGAATGGTATTAACACCTTTCTATAATCCTCATGAACAGGAGATAGTAAGAAGTGTTATCGGTAAAGAACTGAAAGTCTTAAGTTATGGTGGTTTTACAAATGCTGAAAATCAGCGTATGATTATTTGTCCAGATTTTTATGAAATTGAAAAGTCTGACTTTGAAATTCAATTGGTTGAAGTCATATATCGCCAGCAATTTGGACGCATTCAGCACAAGGATATTTTAGGAGCTTTAATGAATTTGGGTATAAAAAGGGAGTGTGTTGGTGATATTTTTGATAGAGAGCGTTGTTTTTTTGCTTGTACAAAACAAACTTATCCTTATATTATCCAAACATTAAAACAAATAAAAAAATCAAAAATAAAGCTTCAAGAATGTCATGAAGATATTGAAATTGTACATGACTATACATCTCGTTCTTTTATTTTATCGAGTATGCGTTTGGATAAAGTGGTATCAACGATGTTTAAAGTACCACGTGCTTTAGCTAGTGAAGCTATTCGTAATGGGCATGTCAAAGTCAATTATAAAATTGTTGAAGAAGTGAGTTATTTGTGTCATAATAGTGATATGGTATCTTTCAAACATCATGGACGTGTTAAAATTGTGGATGAAAATAAGCAAACAAGACAGGGAAATTATGTTGTAAGTGGATACTTTTATAAGTGAGGTGGAAGGATTGGAACAATTTGATAAGCAATTTCGTGGTTATAACATTGCTGAAGTCAATGATCGTATTGGTGAATTAAAACAGGAAATTGAAAAACAAAAGGAAAAGATTCAGTCAATGGAAGAAGAAATGACTGAATTAAAAGAACAAAACACTTTACTTACAAAACAAATATCTGTACATGAGAAAACTAACGAAGAAATTGCGCGTTTGGCTTTAAAAGAAGCAAGTGAATTGATTGAAAAAGCCAAAAGAAATGCCAATATGATTCTTAAAGAATCAATGGAATATGTGCGTGGTTTGTCAAAAGATATGGATACGTTTAAACAGGAAGCTATTGATTTTAGAGCAAATGTTGTAAAAATGAGCGAAGAAATGCTAGAAACTATTGACAAATCTGAAATTTTCAGTTTAATTAAAGAAGAACAAGAAAACAAATACAATGACAAGGACAGTTTATAAGGAAAACTTACAGAGAGTTTGCAGTTGGTGAAAAGCAAATAAGGGGAACTTATAATGAATCAGCCTAAGAGTAGCTTATCTGAAATCAAGTAGGATAAGACGTTCATCGCGTTAAGATATAGAGAGCATATCTTTAAGATATGAATAAAGGTGGTACCGCGTCATCACGTCCTTTAACAGGACGTTTTTTTATTTGAGAAAGGAAGGAATACAATGAATTACAAAGACACATTATTAATGCCTAAAACAGATTTTGAAATGCGTGGAAATCTTCCTAAAAAGGAGCCAGGTTACGTTCAAAGATGGCAAGAAACGCATATGTATGAAAAAGTCATTGAACAAAATCAAGGACATGATGATTTTGTTTTCCATGATGGTCCACCATATGCAAATGGAAATATGCATACTGGACATATGTTAAACAAAATTATTAAAGATGTGATTTGTCGTTATAAAAACATGCAGGGATTGTATACACCATATATTCCTGGATGGGATACTCATGGTTTACCAATTGAAAATGCTATTCAAAAATTAGGTGTCAATCGTAAAGAATTAAGTACAGCAGAATTTAGAAAAAAATGTTATGAATATGCATTAAAACAAGTTGAAATTCAAAAAGAACAATGTATCCGTGTTGGAACATTTGCTGATTATGACCACCCATATTTAACATTATTACCAGAATTTGAAGCCAATCAAATTGATGTTTTCGCAAAGATGGCGATGGATGGTTTAATTTATAAAGGATTAAAACCAGTCTATTGGTCACCATCAAGTGAATCAGCTTTAGCAGAAGCTGAAGTTGAATATCATGATGTGAAAAGTCCAACTATTTTTGTGAAATTCCAGGTTAAAGATGGAAAAGGTATTTTAGATACAGATACAAGTTTTGTGATTTGGACAACAACACCTTGGACAATTCCAGCAAACCTTGCGATTTGTTTAAATGCAGATTATACGTATGCACTTGTTCAAAGTGAAAAAGGAAAATTAATTGTTTTAGAAGAACTTGTTGATTCTTTATGGGAAAAATTTGAATTAAAAGAAAAACAGATTTTAAAAACATTTAAGGGACAAGAATTAGAAATGATTACTTGTCAACATCCATTATATGATCGTGAATCATTAGTTATCTTAGGAGATCACGTTACTGCTGAAGCTGGTACAGGATGTGTTCATACTGCTCCTGGATTTGGTATGGATGACTTTATTGTTGGTCAAAAATATGGTTTAGATATTTATTGTAATGTTGATGAACACGGTTGCATGATGGATGACTGTGGTGAATGGTTAGCTGGTCAATATG
This sequence comes from Clostridium sp. AUH-JLR23, assembly GCF_964238065.1. Classification (NCBI taxonomy): domain Bacteria; kingdom Bacillati; phylum Bacillota; class Clostridia; order Eubacteriales; family Clostridiaceae; genus Clostridium; species Clostridium sp. AUH-JLR23. The sequence goes on along the minus strand of NZ_CAXSKY010000025.1, from coordinate 7,546 downwards.
TTGATGATGCTAATAAAACAGTCACTTTAAAACTTGATGAATTAGGAGTGTTATTAAAGCTTGAATTCATTACACATAGTTATCCTCATGACTGGCGTACAAAAAAACCAATTATCTTTAGAGCAACTGACCAATGGTTCTGTTCAATTGATAAGATTAGAGAAAAATTATTAGATGAAATTGATCATGTTGAATGGTTAAATGAATGGGGTCATATTAGAATCTACAACATGATTAAAGATCGTGGTGACTGGTGTATTTCTCGTCAAAGAAGCTGGGGAGTTCCAATTCCTATTATTTATTGTGAAGATGGGACACCAATTATGGAAGAAGAAGTTTTCAAACATATTTCTGACTTATTTAGACAGTATGGTTCTAATATCTGGTTTGAAAAAGATGAAAAATTCTTGTTACCTGAAGGATATACAAATGAACATTCACCAAATGGTATCTTTAAAAAAGAAAAAGATATCATGGATGTATGGTTTGATTCAGGATCTTCTCATACAGGATGCATGAGAGAAAGAGGATATCGTTATCCAGTTGATTTATACTTTGAAGGTAGTGATCAGTATCGTGGATGGTTCAACTCATCATTGATTATTGGAACTGCAGTTTATGATAAAGCGCCTTATAAGACAGTTTTATCACATGGCTTTGTTTTAGATGGTAAAGGAAATAAAATGTCTAAATCATTAGGAAATACTGTTGATCCAATTAAACTTGTCAATCAATATGGTGCAGATATCTTAAGATTATGGGCAACTTCAGTTGCATATCAATCTGATGTTCGTATTTCTAATGATATTATGAAGCAAGTTGCTGAAAATTATCGTAAGATTAGAAACACAATGCGTTTTGTTTTAGGGAATCTTTCTGATTTTAAAGCAAGTGATTTGATTGAAATCTCAAAACTTGAAGGTGTTGATCAATACATGCTTGTTGAATTAAATCAGTTAATGAAAGGTTATGAAGAAGCCTTTAATCAATATGATTTTGCTGAAGCAAATCAATTAATTTTAAATTGCTTTACAAACACTTTAAGTGCTTTCTATATGGACTTTACAAAAGATATTCTTTATATTGAAAAAGCTGATAGCTTAAGAAGAAGACAGGTTCAAACAGTGTTATATTATTATGCAAAAACAATGATGAAATTATTATCACCAATTCTTGTCTTTACAAGTGAAGAATTACATGATCATTTCCATTGTGATGAAAATAAAGCTGAATCTATTTTCTTAGAAGCAAAACCTGAATTGCTTCCAGTAGACAATGAAGAAGTAATTAAAGAATATTATGATCGTTTCTTATTATTAAGAAAAGATGTCTTAAAATCTTTAGAAGAATTAAGAAATGCTAAAGAAATTAAATCTAATATGGAAGCAAAAGTGACTATTTGCTTAAAAGATTCATATCAAGATATGAACAAATTAGCAGATGTCTTAAAACAGTTGTTTATTGTCGCTAAAGTTCAGTTAGTCAATGATTCTACAAATCTTGAAGAATATGACACAGCTTATATTCATAGTGAAAAATTTAATGGTGTTCAATGTCCAAGATGTTGGAATTATTTTGAAGAATCAGAAATGGAAGGCGAATTATGTCCTCGTTGTCATGATGTCATCCATGGATAAATAATAAATGGTACGATACGTACCATTTATTTTTGAAAGGGGATTGAAATGGAAAAAAATATTCAAGGAAGTTTATTGTTGCTTATAGCTGCTTTGATTTGGGGAAGTTCTTTCATTGTTATGAAAAGTGCTGTTGATTTTTTAACACCAGCAGTATTGTTGTTTTTAAGATTTTCATTGGCAGCTATTTTATTATCACTTATATTTATCAAAAAAATAAAAAATCTCAATTTTCAGCAAATCAAAGGTGGTTTGTTAACGGGGGGCTGTTTGTTTGCAGCTTATTATGTACAGACATGGGGATTGAACTATACAACACCTGGTAAAAATGCTTTTTTAACAGCTGTTTATTGTGCTATTGTTCCTTTTTTGGTATGGCTGTTTTATCATAAACGTCCTGATATTTATAATTTCATTGCAGCTTTTATTTGTGTTTTAGGGATTGGCTGTGTATCTTTAAATGAACATTTAACTATGAATATAGGTGATTTTCTCACATTATGTGGTGGTTTTTTATATGCCTGTCATATTTTACTGATCAAAAAAATTTCTAAAGGAATTGATGGAGGAGCTTTCACATCATTACAGTTTATGGGTGGTGCCATGGTTTCATTTGTTTTTGCCTTATTAACTGAAGATTTATCTATTATAACGCAAATACAGCCATCTATTTATTTGCAGATTCTTTATCTTGTTGTATTTGCTACTGCATTAACAATGTTTTGTCAGACAACGGGGCAGAAATATACAAGTGAATGTAATGCTTCATTGATTTTATCTTTGGAATCTGTATTTGGAGTCGCATTTTCAATTGCTTTTTATGGTGAAATTCTTACATTTAAAATCTTATTAGGATTTATTTTAATATTTATTGCGATTGTCATTTCAGAAACCAAGCTATCTTTTTTAAAAAGAGGAGAAATAAAATGAAAAAGATAATAACTTGTATGATTACAATGATTGTATGTCTTGGAATCGTTCCAGTCCATGCAAGTGAAAATTTTCAAGTTTCTTTACACTCAAAATATGCTTATCTTTATGATCAGGAAACTCAAATGGTTTACTTAGATCAAAAAAGTCAGGATAAAATCTATCCGGCAAGTATGACAAAAATTTTAACAGTGAGCTTAGCGTTAGATAAAATACCTGATATACATGAAAAGGTACGTATCACACAAGCGGATTTGGATGGACTGTTTGAGGCTGGAGCCACAATAGCTGGATTTTACGCTGGAGAACTGGTAACATATGAGGATTTGCTTTATGGTGCATTATTACCATCTGGTGCAGATGCTTGTAATGCCTTAGCACGTTTAACATATGGTTCTACTGATGGGATGGTTATGGCTATGAATCAGTTGGTAGAACAATTAAATCTAAAGAATTCTCATTTTATGAATGTAACAGGATTACATCATAATGAGCATTATACAACCGTTTATGATATGGCAATGATTTTGCATCATGCTTTGCAAAATCAAACGTTTGAAGATGTTTTTAATGCACGAACATATACCAGTTCAATGAAAAATCATACGTGGTCTTCATCTTTACAAAGAGGTTATATGAGTTATGGTTTGGATATATCACAAATTGATGGTGCAAAAAGTGGTTTTACAGATGAAGCGCAATTAACTTTAGCAAGTACCATGACTTTTAATGGACATCAATTTATTTTAGTGACAGCATATGCCAGTGGGCAATATACTCAAAATCATGTAAGAGATGCAATTACAGTTTGTCAATATCTTCATGATCATTATCATGAAATTGTTCTTTACAAAAAAGATGAAACGATTGCTGATTATTGGCTTTTACAATCTTTTCAGTTTCGCTATGAATATCAAGCTCCACAAACTTTATCTATCATTATAGATAATAATATATCGACGAAAGATTTATCTTATCAAGTAGATACATCGACTTTTTTAGTAGCACCTATGAAAAGTGGTCAAAAGATAGGGACAGTTTCAATCTATAATGATGATTATTTGCTTTATTCATATGATATGCATTTAATGGAAGATATTGAGTTATCAATGATGGAAAGAATAGCTTATTATGCTGTTATAATCTTTATTATAGGAGCATTAATCACTTGCTTGATTTTAGTTATGAAAAAAATAAAACATAAAAAAAGTGATAGACCATAAGGGAATCTATCACTTTATTTATTTTCTTTTAAATCAATAATACGATCAATACCATATCCAACAAAACGTCCTATAAAAATAATAATGACACCAATTACTGGTAATAATGGATTTCCTCCAAATATAAAGTACCAAAGAATACATAAAAATCCAATTACATAACCAATAAATGTAAAAATGTCTGTATATTTTCTTGATTGATTATCTTGCATAAATTCACCCCATTTGACATAAAATCATTATAACATCTTTCATTATTTTTTCAATACTGTTATAATGTGAAAGGGGGTTTATATGAAAAAAGGATGTCTTTTTGATTTGGATGGAACTTTAGTTAATTCCATCACAGATTTAGCATTATCTACAAATGAAGTCTTAAAGTTACATCATTTACCAACTCATGATATTTCTCAATATAATATGTTTGTTGGTAATGGTGTTAAGAAATTGATGGAAAGAGCTTTAGGTCCAGAACATCTAGATTTATTGGATGTTTGTCTGCAAGACTTCCAAAAAATATATCGCGAACATTGTTTAGATCATACAATACCTTATGATGGAATAGAAGAACTTATTACTTATTTAAAAAAGCAAAATATAAAATTAGCTGTTGTAACAAACAAACCACATGCTTTAGCTATTCAGATTGTAGAACATCTATTTCCTGATACTTTTGTAGCTATCTATGGACAACAGGACTTATATCCTGTCAAACCTGATCCTCAATCAACTTATATGGCATTGATGGAAATGAGACTTGATAAAAAAGATTGTTTTTTTATAGGTGATAGTCAGGTGGACATTGATACAGGATATTATGCTGATATAGATTCTATTGGTGTAACTTGGGGATTTAGAGGGCGACAGGAATTGGAAAATGCTGGAGCTGATTATATTGTTGACAATCCTTATGAAATTATGGAGCTTATTCAAAATGAAAATAGGGGTTAGTCAATGTTTGCTAGGTGTCAATTGTACATATAGTGGAAAGAGCCATCCTCTTGATATTTTGATAGAAATGGATAAAAGACATTCCATTATACCAGTTTGTCCAGAGGTCTTAGGAGGATTACCTATTCCAAGAGATCCTGCTGAAATTCAATCTTTGGAACCCTTGAAAGTTGAAACAATCAATCATCAGGATGTGACTACTGAATATATTTTGGGTGCTCAAAAAGCGTTAGACATCTTTATTAAAAATGATGTTCAAGTGGCATTGTTGAAGTTTAGAAGTCCAAGTTGTGGTTGTGATGGTATCTATGATGGATTATTTCAACATCAATTAATCGAAGGACAAGGTGTTTTTGCTAGAATGTGTCAAAAATGTGGTATTCAGCTTTTTCATGAAAATCAAATTGAAGAATTCTTAAAATATATAGGAAAGGAAGATGATTATGGGACATATTTTAAAGATTCAACCAGTTTTTAAAGAAATGATTTGGGGTGGCCATAAATTAAGAGATGTTTATGGTTATGATATCCCAAGTGATAGCACAGGTGAGTGTTGGGCTATTTCTGGACATCAAAATGGTGATTGTACAATTAGTGATGGAGAATATCAAGGAAAAACTGTTTCTTGGTTATGGCAAAATCATCGTGAACTTTTTGGAAATGTCAATGGTGATCAATTCCCATTATTAGTTAAAATTATAGATGCAAAAGATGACTTATCAGTTCAAGTTCATCCTAATGATGAATATGCTGCCAAACATGAAAACTCATTAGGGAAAACAGAATGTTGGTATGTTTTACAAGCTGATGAAGGAACAAAAATGGTTATGGGACATCATGCTCAAACAAAAGAAGAATTTGTAAAAGCAATTGAAAATGATGATTATGACCATTTATTAAATTCTTTTGAAATTAATAAAGGAGATTTCTTCTATATTCCATCTGGAACGTTACATGCGATTTGTAGTGGTTCATTAATCTATGAAGCTCAACAATCATCTGATATTACATATCGTGTTTATGATTATCATCGTAAAGATAAAAATGGTAATGAAAGACAATTACATGTTCAACAATCTATTGATGTCACAAATGTACCTGCTGATTTAGCAACAAATAAACTTTTTACAAATAGTCATTTAGATCATGGTTCTAAAACAAGATATGTAGAAAGTGAATTTTTCACTGTTGATTGTTATAGAATGGATGGGGAAAATACAATTACTAATGATAAACCATTCCAATTGGTAAGTATTCTTGAAGGTGAAGGAACATTGGAAGGTATGGAAGTGAAAAAGGGAGATCATTTTATTATATGTAGTGATCAAGAAGAAGTCACATATGATGGTAAAATGACTGTTATGATGACAACATTATAAAAGCAGATGGAAACATCTGCTTTTCATTTTGTAAAAACTGTGGCATAATAGATACGAAAAGAGGGAGAAAAATGAAAGATATATATCAGGAAGCATTAGAATTACATGAAAAAACAAAAGGGAAGCTGGAAGTACAGTTAAAAGTCCCTTTAGAAGAAAGTCATGATTTATCATTAGCATATACACCAGGGGTGGCTCAGCCATGTCGTGAGATTGCGAAAAATAAAGATGATGTCTATAAATATACTTGGAAACAAAATAGTGTTGCTGTTGTCAGCGATGGAACTGCAGTTTTAGGATTAGGAGATATTGGACCAGAAGCAGCTATGCCTGTTATGGAAGGAAAAGCTGTCCTATTTAAAAAGTTTGGAAATATTGATGCTGTGCCTATCTGTTTAGATACAAAAGATCCTCAAGAAATTATTCGTACAGTTAAAGCTATTGCACCGACATTTGGTGGTATTAATCTTGAAGATATTAGTGCACCACGATGCGTAGAAATTGAAAGAACACTTATCAACGAATTAGATATTCCAGTCTTTCATGATGATCAACATGGAACAGCCATTGTTGTTACAGCTGGTTTATTGAATGCATTAAAAGTTGTTCATAAGAAAATTGAAGATATTACTGTTGTGGTAAGTGGAACTGGTGCAGCAGGAAGTTCTATTATCAAAATGATTCATGCATTGGGTGTTAAAGAAATATATGGATTTAATATCAATGGTATTGTCACAAGAGAAGATTATGATCAATATGATTTTTTAACTCAGGAACTAACTGAAATCACAAATTCTCAAGCGAAACGTATGACAATGGCAGAAGCTATGAAAGAAGCTGATGCCTTTATTGGTGTTTCTGCACCAGGTGTTTTAACACCAGAAATGGTCAAAAGTATGAAAGAAAATCCAATTGTTTTTGCGATGGCAAATCCTGAACCAGAAATTCCTTATCAGGATGCTATTGATGCTGGTGTTGCCGTCATGGGAACTGGACGCTCAGATTATCCAAATCAAATTAATAATGTTTTGGCATTTCCAGGATTGTTTAGAGGGGCTTTGGATGTAAGGGCAAGAAAAATTAGTGAAGGAATGAAATTGGCAGCGGCTCATGGTTTGGCCTCACTTGTGAGTGATGAAGAATTATCACCAACATATGTTATTCCAAATGCGTTAGATCCACGTGTGAGTCAGATTGTAGCTCAGGCTGTTGCAAAAAAGGCTATTGAAGAAGGACTTGCAAGATAAAGGCTATTTACAGCCTTTTTTGTTATGATATGATGAAAACGAAAGGGGACAATATCAACTTAAACAAAAAAGAAAAAACATAGAGGACATTGAACCTCTATGTTTTTTGCGTGTGCCACGCATGGCATAAAACTTGGTGGTGAAAGTCCACTGTGGAGGTTTCGTACTACCAACCACTA
>NZ_CAXSKY010000024.1:0-45233 GCF_964238065.1 Clostridium sp. AUH-JLR23 | reverse complement strand
TGAAACGCCGTGTAGGGAACCCTACGCACGGTGTTGTGAAAGGGGCGAAAGATATTAATTCTTAGCCCCTATTCAATGTTTAAAATGGCAATATTTAAAAAAGTTCACATAAAGTTCTTATGAAATTCACAATGAATTCATATGGCTGGGTTAATATATAAGTGTCTTAAGACAAGACATATAATATGATAAAATATAGACGACCCCTCTCCCTATATATCAAATTCGTCTATAAAAGCAAAAAGAACGTTTCCCCACGTTCTTTTTACTTTTATATAAGATGAAAATGTTCTAAAGCATGTTGAATACCATCCTGGTTAATAGGGGTTGTTATGTAAGTGACTTGGTCCAATAAAAGAGGATGACTATTTCCCATAGCAACTGATTCATGTGTATAAGTTAACATAGGTAAATCATTAAGGGAATCCCCCATACTTATAGTGTCTTTTAAGGTATATCCAAGATAATCAATCAAGTATTGAATACCAGTTGCTTTAGAATATGGAAGAGGCACAATTTCTAAGAAATCAATATCTCTTTGAATAATAAGAAAGTCGTTTTCTAATGCTTTTTTAAAGGCTTCAATTGGTGTGTCAGATTGATACCAGACAGTGAGTTTATCAAAAGGAACATCCTCATGACTAGAAAAACTGTGAACTTGAAAATGAAGATCCTGATATTTCTTTTTAATAGCTTGAATAAATGGATGCTTTAAATGTTGTGAAAAATAAACACCACTTTTTCCTTCTAACATTGCATCGACCTGATATTGATCAATGCTTTGAATCACTTTTTTTCTTAGTTCAAAATCTAATTCAGTATGAAATAATATTTTTTGTTGATATTCGATATAGGTTCCACAACCACAGACATAGCCATCAAAAGGAAGATCAGTGATGACCTTATCAATTGTAGAAATAGGACGACCAGTATTAATAAAACAAAGATGACCATTTTTTTGAGCTTTTTCAATAGCTTCAATTGTAGAGGCTGGCACAGATCCACTCTGTTCATCCAACAAAGTCCCATCTATATCAAAAAATATAAGTTTTTTATTCATAAAACATTTCTCCTTTTTCATATCATAAGCTATGAATCCTATAGTGGTCAAGAGATAATGATGATGTTGTATTGCGAAAAAATTATCCCTGTGATATAATTTTTTAAACTACGAGAGGGGTTGATCGAAATGTATAAGATTTTACACAAAGAAAAATTAAATGATGTTGTAGAGTTAATGGTTGTTCATGCACCCCATGTTGCGAGAAAATGTGAACCAGGACAGTTTATCATTTTAAGAGTGGGTGATGATGGAGAAAGAATCCCATTGACAATTGCTGATTATGATAGAGAAAAAGAAACAATTACGATTATTTATCAAATTGTTGGATATTCTACAAAAGCATTATCTTTATTAAATGAAGGTGATGAAATTACAGATTTTGTAGGACCTTTAGGAGAACCAACAAAATTACATGCTTCAAAACATGTTATTGGTGTTGCTGGTGGTGTAGGAAGTGCACCACTTTATCCACAGTTAAGAGCTTTAGCACAAATGGGTGTTGAGGTTGATGTGATTATTGGTGGAAGAGAAGCACAATATGTTTTATGGGCTGATGAATTTAGAAAGTTCTGTAAAAATGTTTATATAACAACAGATGATGGCTCACTTGGTAGAAAAGGCTTTGTAACTCAAGTGTTAGCTGATTTGATTGAACAAGGTGAAGAGATTGATGAAGTGATTGCGATTGGACCAGTGCCAATGATGAAAGCAGTTGTAGGTGTTACAAAACCCCATAATATAAAAACATCAGTTTCTTTAAATCCAATTATGATTGATGGAACAGGTATGTGTGGATGTTGTCGTGTAACTGTTGATGGTAAAATTAAGTTTGCTTGTGTTGATGGACCAGATTTTGACGGGTTACAAGTTGATTTCGATGAACTGATGGCACGTCAAAGAATGTTTAAAGAAGAAGAACATCAAATGGATGAAAAAGCAAATCGTATGTGTAATTTAATGGGAGGTGTTCAATAATGCCTAATATGTCATTAGAAAAGGTGAAAATGCCTGAACAGGAACCTCAGATTAGAAATCAGAACTTTAAGGAAGTTGCATTAGGATATACAAAAGAACAGGCTATGGAAGAAGCTACAAGATGTTTAAATTGTAAACATAGTCCATGTAAGAATGGTTGTCCAGTCGGTGTACCTATTCCTGAATTTATTGCCGAAGTTGCAAAAGGAAACTTTGAAGAAGCATATGACATTATTACACAGGAAAATGCTCTTCCAGCTATTTGTGGACGTGTCTGTCCTCAAGAAAATCAATGTGAAGGGAAATGTGTTCGTGGTATCAAAGGAGAATCAGTAGGAATTGGACGATTAGAAAGATTTGTTGCTGATTATCATCGAGATTATGGTCAAAAGAAAGACAATCATATTGAAAAGAATGGAAAAAAGGTTGCCGTTGTCGGAAGTGGCCCTGCAGGTATGACTTGTGCAGGAGAATTAGCGAAAAAAGGATATGATGTGACTGTTTTTGAAGCTTTGCATAAAACAGGTGGCGTTTTATCATATGGAATCCCTGAATTCCGTTTACCTAAAGATTTGGTTCAAAAGGAAATTGATGGGGTCGCTGATTTAGGTGTCAAATTTGAAACAAACGTTGTTGTTGGACGTTCTGTAACAATTGATGAATTACAAGAAGAAGGTTATGAAGCTATCTTTGTTGGAAGTGGTGCCGGACTTCCTCGTTTCCAAGGTATTCCTGGTGAAAATTTAAATGGTGTTTATGCAGCTAATGAATTTTTAACACGTGTCAATTTGATGAAAGGTTATGAATTTCCAAATCATCCGACACCAGTGAAAATTACTGAAACAGTTTGTGTTATTGGGGCTGGAAATGTCGCAATGGATGCTGCAAGAACCGCAAAACGTTTAGGAGCAAAAAATGTATATATTGTTTATCGTCGTGGTGAACAAGAAATTCCAGCCAGAGCTGAAGAAGTACATCATGCTAAAGAAGAAGGCATTATTTTCAAGTTGCTTACAAATCCAGTCAAAATTGAAGGAGAAGATGGTTGGGTTAAATCTATGGAATGTGTAGAAATGGAACTTGGAGAACCTGATGAAAGTGGTAGAAGAAGACCAGTTGTAAAGGAAGGTTCTAACTTTGTTATTGAAACGGGAACAGTGATTGTTTCTATTGGTCAAAGTCCTAATCCATTAATCAGACAGACAACACCTGGTTTAGATACTCAAAAATGGGGTGGAATCATTGTGGATGAAGAAACGATGAAAACATCTAAAGATGGTGTTTATGCTGGTGGCGATGTTGTCACTGGAGCAGCTACAGTTATTTTGGCTATGGGCGCTGGTAAAAAAGCAGCTCAAGCGATTGATGAAGCATTAAAACAAAAATAAAACAGGAAAATGAAGTGATCTTTATGATCGGATTATCCAAATCATAAGGGTTGCTTCATCAGTCCTGTTTTTTATTTATCTAAGATATATAGATTTTACAAAATTGATTTTTTATAAAGATTTCAGTTGATAAACACGAAGTTTATCATATGATTTTTGTTAGAAATTATAAAGCTTGACATGATTCTCTTTCTACTAAATAACATGGGAGTTGAATACGCATTGGTAAGAGTTTGGTATGATCTTTAATAGCCTGATGAAGTAATCTGGCCCCAAATTGTCCCATATCAAATGCAGGAGCATAAAAAGTTGTAAGAGGCGGATATGTATAATTGCTGGCATCAATATTATCAAAACCAATAATAGAAATATCGTCAGGAATATGGAAACCATAATCATTCAAAGCTTTCATTGCGCCCATCGCAATCGGATCACTGGCAGCAAAAAGAGCTGTTGGTAAATGATGAGATTGAATCATGTTTGACATCATAGCATAACCTGATTCACTGGTAAATTCTCCTTCAATCATATAATCCTCATATTCTATTTGATATTCTTTAGCATATTTGATAAAAGATTTTTTTCTTATATCATCATAAGCTTGTCCATCATCTAAATATTCAACACCACCAAGATAACCAATCTTTTGATGACCTAGATCTGTTAAATATGTCAGAGCTTGTTTTAAAGCTAAATCAAAATCTAAAACAATCGAACATTCTTTTAAATTTTCATAATCCATATCCAATAAAATAATAGCATCATTATATTTTTTTAAAGTTTCAATATGACTTTTACTAAATTTACCTAGGCAAATAATACCGTCAATTCCCTTTAAAGACTTTTCAATGTTCACATCATCTTTAAATATTCTTCTTAAAATAATTCCGTTTTTGGCACAATAATCTTCTACACCATGACGTAAAGTTAAGTAGTAGGGATCATTGATTTCCTGTTGTAAAGAATACCATTGAATCAGACAAATATGAATACCAGGGTCATTTTTCTTTTTCTTTTGGTATTGCAGTGCTTTTGCGGCTTCTAAGACATTTTCTCTTGTTTGTTGAGGAACGCTTAATGTAGGATCATTGTTTAAGATGCGGGAAACTGTCGCAATTGAAACTTGAGCCATTTGGGCAATATCTTTTAAAGTGGCCATAATTACCTCCTTGTTTTCTATATTATATAGGAAAATGTTATAAAAAGCCATGAAATTCATAGAATAACTTTATAAGTAAAATTTTACTTAAAAATAAGTAAATAATGTTTGAAGTTTTGTTGGAAGCGTGGTATGGTATAGGTAAGAAAAGGGAGGGTCAAAATATGAACCATGAGATTAATCAGTTAATACAATTTGGGTTAGATCATCATCTGATTCAAGAGGAAGATGTGGACTATACAGTCAACTTACTGTTGGATTTATTAAAAATGAATGAATTTTATAAAGAAGATATTCATGAAACGATTAGTGACAGTACAGGTATTTTAGAAAAGATGTTAGACTATGCAGTGGGTAAGGGAATTATTGAAGATAGTATTGTGGAAAAAGATTTATTTGATACACGCATTATGAATTGTCTGATGCCTAGACCTAGTGAGGTGATTCGAGAATTTCGTCAACGCTATGCCCGTTCTCCTCAGGATGCGACAAAGTATTTTTATCAGCTTTCTATTGATTCTCATTATATTCGTAAAAACAGAACGGACCAGAATATTAAATTTCAAAAATATTATAAATATGGCAATATAGATATTACGATTAATCTGTCTAAACCAGAGAAAGATCCTAAAGATATTGCAAAAGCAAAGTTAGTCAAAACAAGTGGATATCCTCAATGTTTACTATGCAAAGAAAATGTAGGTTTTAGCGGTGATTTTAATCGTCCTGCCAGACAAAACCATCGTATTATTCCATTGAAATTAAATGCTACGGATTATTATTTACAATACTCACCTTATGTTTATTACAATGAACACTGTATTGTTTTAAATAAAGAACATATTCCTATGGTGATTAATCAAGATACGTTTCAACATCTTTTATCCTTTGTTGAACAGTTTCCTCATTATATGTTAGGTTCTAATGCAGATTTACCAATTGTAGGAGGATCAATTTTAACACATGATCATTATCAGGGTGGATGTTATGAGTTTCCAATGAATAATGCAGATGTTATTAAAACAATGTCATGGGATAAATATCCTGATTTAAAGATTGAAATATTAAAATGGCCACTTTCAACAATCAGAGTAACTTGCCAAGATTCACAAAAAATTGTTGAATTTGCGACAAAAACATTAAAAGCATGGAAGAATTATTCTAATCCATCTCTAGATATTCTTTCACACAGTGATCAAACACCACATAATACCATCACTCCAATCGCAAGAATGAAAAATCATGACTATCAAATGGATCTTGTCTTAAGAAATAATCGAACTTCTCAAGAACATCCTGATGGTATTTTTCATCCTCATGCTTCATTGCATCATATTAAAAAAGAAAATATTGGTTTAATAGAAGTGATGGGTTTAGCAGTTTTACCAGCACGTTTGAAAGTGGAATTGGAATTATTAAAAGACTGTCTATTAGGAAAAAAAGAAATCAGTGAATATCCTGAATTACAGAAACATGAATTATGGTATAATGAAATCAAAGAAAACTATCAGATTCAAGAAGATACGGTTGATGATGTTTTGAAAACAGCTCTCACAATAAAGTTTGTAGAAGTTTTAGAAGATGCTGGTGTTTTTAAAATGAATGATGAAGGTATTGAAGCGTTTTGTAGTTTTGTAGAGTCATTATGTAAGGAGGAGGATAATAATGATTGAAGTGATCAAACATATAGATGATCAAATTGATTTGATTTCTATGAAAAATGAACAATTAGAAGTTGTTGTATCCAATTATGGATGTACAATTATCAAAGTTATCATGGCAGATAAAAATGGACATAAAGATGATGTCGTTTTAGGTTATGATGATTTTACACAATACCAGACATTAGATGCTTATTTAGGAGCGTTGGTAGGAAGAGTTGCAAATAGAATTAAAGCAGGACAATTTAGTTTAAATGGTCAAGATTACCATTTGGCTGTTAATAACGGTCCTAACCATTTACATGGTGGGATCAAAGGATTTAGTTATCAGGTTTTTGATTACACAATTGAAGATGAACACACATTAAAACTTCACTATTTATCAAAAGATGGAGAAGAAGGTTATCCAGGTGATTTAGATTTAACAGTCATATATACATTAAAAGATGATACTTTAACAGCTCATTATCAGGCAACATCATCAGCAGATACACTTATTAATATTACAAATCATTCATATTTTAATTTGTCAGGACACAAAGAAAACATCTATCAGCATACTTTACAGATTCATGCATCCCAATTTGCCTGCGTTGACTCTGATGGTTTAACAACTGGTGAATTGAAAGATGTTGAAGGAACACCATTTGATTTCAGACAACCTGCACTTATTGGTGAAAGAGTAGAACAGGATGATGAACAGTTAAAAATTGGTAAAGGATTTGATCATCCATTTCTTTTTGATACGCAAAGCAATCAGGTGATTTTAACTCATGAGCCAACAGGAAGACAATTGATTGTGTCAACGACTTTACCACAAGCTCAGATTTATACAGCTAATTATTTGGATGGAAGATTAGGAAAATATGGAGAACGCTATTATGCAAGAGATGCAGTATGTATTGAAACACAGAATATGCCTGATGCGATTCATTTAGAAGAACATCCAACAACACTATTAAAGAAAGGAGAAACATATGATGAAATAACATCATATCAGTTTAAAGTTATTCAATAATGAAAAAAGCAAGTTTAATTATTCAAGATATTCAAAACAATGTTTATAATGATACATTTTTAGATATTTATGTTGATCAGGAACAATTAGAACATCAAAAATCAAGATATGTTCAAGCTATTGAAAAATTCATTGATTTATATGGTGATCAGGAAGTCAGCATTTATAGCACACCTGGAAGAAGCGAGGTTTGTGGGAATCATACTGATCATCAACATGGGGAAGTTTTAGCTGCAGCTATTAATTTAGATATCATTGCAGTGGTTGCAAAAGATGATACAAAGATTAAAATTTTATCTGATGATTATGATATTGAAGCTATTCACATTGATGATTTGACATTAAGAGAAAATGAAAAAGAGTCATCAGAAGGATTGATTCGTGGTATTCTTGCTAGATTCCAACAACTTCAACATAAAATTGGTGGCTTTGTTGGATATATGACAAGTGATGTTTTACAAGGATCTGGATTATCTTCATCAGCTGCCTTTGAAGTGATGATTGGAACAATATTATCAGGTATGTATAATGATATGAAAGTAGATCCTGTCACAATTGCGAAAATTGGTCAATATAGTGAAAATGTTTACTTTGGAAAACCATGTGGATTAATGGATCAATGTGCCTGCTCAGTGGGAAGTTTGATTCATATTGATTTCAAGGATAATGAAAATCCTATTGTAGAAAAAATAAATGTTGATTTTCCACGTTTCCATCATAGTTTGTGTATTGTTGATGTCCATGCTTCACACGCTGATTTAACAGAAGATTATGCGTCTATTCCTGAAGAATTGAAAGAAGTCGATCATTTCTTCCATCAGGAATACTTAAGAGATGTGGACGAAAAAGAATTTTATGAACATTTAACTGAAGTCAGAGAAGCAGTCAATGACCGTGCTGTTTTAAGAGCCATTCATGTCTTTAAAGAAAATAAACGTGTTCAACAGGCTGTTCAGTCATTAAAACAGGAAGACTTTGATACTTTTAAGACAATTGTCAAAGCTTCAGGAGAAAGTTCGTTTAAATATCTTCAAAATATTTATTCTAATCATTATGTTGGACAACAGGCTGTTTCTTTAGCTCTCGCA
Source organism: Clostridium sp. AUH-JLR23 (assembly GCF_964238065.1). NCBI lineage: Bacteria > Bacillati > Bacillota > Clostridia > Eubacteriales > Clostridiaceae > Clostridium > Clostridium sp. AUH-JLR23. Next base: position 36,881 of record NZ_CAXSKY010000024.1, on the reverse strand, counting down.
TTGTCTGAAAATTTATTAGGAGCACATGGAGTATGTCGTGTTCATGGTGGTGGTTTTGCTGGAACAATTCAAGCTTTTGTAGAAGATGATTATGTTGAAGCATATAAACAGGGAATTGAAAAATATTTTGGTGAGGGAAGTTGTCATATTTTAAAAATCAGAAAATATGGTGGTATGAAAGTTATTGATTAAAATGATAGGAGACTTAATTTCTATAAAAGAAGTTAAGTCTTTTGTTTTATAGTTTGGATTATGTTTGTTTTGTTATTGAATTCAAAATGATATAATAATATGAAGAAGAGTTATTTTAAAGAATTGAATATGATAATGATGTCATGAAAAGATTGTAGAAAAGGAAGTGGTTTTTGTGTATTGTCAGCATTGTGGAAAAGTGGTTCAGGAGGATATGCAGTATTGTCCAAATTGTGGCTATCCCTTACAAAATTCACCATATGTCTATCATGAAACAGATGCACCCAGTTTTTTTATTTGCTCTGATCTCCTTTTTTGCGCCACTTGTAGGATTGGTTTTATATATCATTTGGCGTAAAGACTTTCCTCAAAAAGCGAAGTCCTGTATGAATGGTATGATATGTGGCATCATTGCAGAAATTCTTGTCACAATCTTTTTGATGAGCTATCTTTCACAGAATATAATGGGAGTGATGATCAATATATGATTGATGCATCTATAGAAATTTCATAATTAGTTTTTATCATGATAAAAAAGCTATCTCTTTTTGAAAATATAGTGTATAATCACATTGGAGGCGAAATTCATGTATAAATTATTAGAACCCTATGCAAAGTTAGTTGATTTTTTAGGGGAGGCTTTAGGTGATAATGTGGAAGTAGCGCTTCATGATCTCACTTCCAAAGAACAGGAAATTGTTGCGATTGCGAATAGTCATATTTCTGGTAGAGAAATAGGTGCTAAATTATCTAATTTATCTATTCATTACTTAAAAACAAAACAATATAAAGATCATGATTATGTCATGAATTATAAAACAACAGGTAGTGATGGAAAATTACTTCGTTCAGCAACATACTTTATCAAAGAAGATGGGCAGGAAATGCCTGTAGGAATGCTTTGTGTCAATGTTAATATTTCTGATTATGAATATATAGAAACGACATTAAAAAGAATTCTTGGTATTAAAGAACGTAAAGACGTAGAATTTAAGCTTGATAATCCAATTGAGATTTTATCATCACCATTGGATGAAATGATTGATAAATATATTAAAGAATGCCTGGAAAAAATGGGCTTTCCAAGTTATTTTCTAGTTGAAAGATTAAATGTTGAAGAAAAGATCAAGGTTGTCAAATACTTACAGGAAAAAGGAACATTTAAAGTCAAGGGTGCAATTGTACTTGTTGCTGAAAAATTGGCTGTAAGTGAACCGACAATTTATCGTTATTTAAAGAAAATGTAGAGAAAGGGGATAGACATGAAAGATATTGTTTTTGTCAGTGGGCATAAAAATCCAGATAGTGATTCTATTTGTAGTGCGATTGCTTATGCCAATTATTTATTTACAATTGGACGTTATAATGCGGTACCAGTCAGATTAGGAGAAATTAATAAGGAAACGGAATATATTTTAAAAAGATTCCATACAGAGATTCCAGTTTTATTAAAAACTGTTAAACAGACAGTTGAAGACTTAGAATATGATAAAGTGACAGTCTTTTCAAAAGAATTAACATTAAAAACAGCATGGTCATTAATGAAACAGCAGAATTTAAAAAGTGCTCCTGTATTAGATGATCATAGTCAGTTATTGGGATTATTATCAACTTCTAATATTATTGAAGGATATATGGACCAATGGGACAGTCAAATTCTAAAAGAAGCAAATACACCAATTGAAAATGTGATTGATACATTGGATGCAAGTATTCTTTATTTGGATAAACAGTTAAAGACAATCAAAGGTGAAATTCATATTGCCGCTATGACTGGCGAAGAAGCTAGTAAACGTGTGCATGAAAATGATGTTGTCATTGTAGGTGGAGATCGTGATGAAGCGATTGAACATTTAATGAATAAAAAGATATCATTGATTATTTTAACTGGATCACTTTCTATCTCTAAAGAATTATTACAGCGTTGTGCAGATGCACATATGAGTGTCATTTCAACACCATTCAATACATTCATGGCATCACAACAAATCATTCAGGCTGTACCAGTAGAATATGTGATGCAAAAAGGTGGTTTAACAACTTTTTCAACTGATGATACAGTCGATTATGTTAAAGAAGTCATGAGTGAAACACGTTATCGTAGTTACCCAGTTATTGATTTTATGGGTAGAGTTGTTGGATCTATTTCACGTTATCAGGTGTTAAATGGAATGAAGAAGAAAGTCATTCAAGTCGATCACAATGAAAGAAGTCAGGCTATTGATGGCATTGAAGAAGCTGAAATTTTAGAAATCATTGACCATCATAGAGTTGCTGATATTCAAACAGTTGGACCAGTATTATTTAGAGCTGAACCAGTTGGATGTACTGCAACAATTGTAGCAAAATGCTATAAAGAATCTGGTGTTGAGATTCCTCAAGATATGGCTGGTTTAATGTTAGGGGCTATTATCAGTGATACATTGTTATTTAAATCTCCGACATGTACACCAACCGATACCAAAATGGCTAAAGAACTTGCAGCTATAGCTGGAGTAGATATTCAAGAATTTGGTATGAGTATGTTTAAAGCAGGAACTTCATTGGTTGGTAAAACTGTTGAAGAAATCTTCAATCAGGATTATAAGAAGTTTACATTTGGTGATTTATCAGCAGGTGTTGCACAAGTCAATACAATGGATATTGAAGGATTTGCTCCATATAAAAAAGATATGCTTGATTATATGGAACAGGTTGCAAAAGATAATCATATGGAATTTACAATGTTGCTTTTAACTGATGTTATTAATGCGACAAGTGAAGTTTTAGTCGCAGGGCCTCGTAAAGATTATGTGGAAACAGCTTTCCATGTTGAACTTGTTGATCAGCAGGCAAGTTTACCTGGTGTTATTTCAAGAAAGAAACAAGTTGTACCTGTGATTACTGAAGTTTTAACACAATAAATCAAAGGACAAGGTTTTCATGCCTTGTCCTTTTATCAAAAATGATAAATGAATATTTAGATGATATGATGTCTTTTGAGTGCCTGATAAATACCATCATGATCAATATCATCAGTGACTTCATCAGCGGCTTCTTTGACTTCATCCTTTGCATTTCCCATTGCAACACCAATGTTAACTAACTTTAACATGTCTATATCATTATGCCCATCACCAAATGCCATTGTTTCTTCAAGTGAGATATGATAGCTTTTTAAAACTTCTAAAATGCCATTTTGTTTACCACCCTTTTTTGGAATGATATCAATGGCTAAATCATGCCAACGTGTATATTGGCAGTGGGGCATCTGTTGGAGAATTTCTTGTTCTTGTTCAACTGTAATATCATAAGGAATGACTTGATAAATAGGATGAGTCAAACCACGTTTTAAATCACCTAATTCAGGTAAAGGGGTAGAAATGGCCTTTTGAACCGTTTCAACAGCTTGATTGTGGTAATTGATATACATTTTATCATCTTCAACAAAAATACATGGAAATGGTTTTTGATCAATGAAAGAAAGAATTTGTTGAATATCTTGTGGATCGATTGGTAAATCATAAATCACTTTGTTTTTGTTGTAACAGTATTGACCATTAAGTGTAATATATCCTTCAAATTCTAAATCATCTAAAGGTAAATCCCTGATTTCAGAAATATGTCTTCCTGTTGCGATAAAAGTATAAATTCCTTTTTCTTTTAATAGTTGTAGAGCTAATTTAGTAGATTCAGGAACACTTTGTGTTGAGTGTGATAAAAGAGTTCCATCAATATCAAAAAATATAGCTTTAATCATTTGTAACACCTCACATTTATAGTATAATATTATAGCATAGTGCAGGTGATAAAGATATGAAATTATTCGCTCATAGAGGATATAGTGCTCAGTATCCAGAAAATACCATGGAAGCTTTTGTTCAAGCTTACCAAAAAGGCTTTGATGGCGTGGAAACAGATGTTCATATGACCAAGGATGGTCAACTGGTTTTGATTCATGATGAAACCATTGATCGAACAAGTGATGGAAAAGGATATATTCAAGACTACACATATGATGAATTAAAAAGATTTTCATTTTCTCATGGATCTGCTGGTTATTATCCTTTACCATTATTAAAAGATTTACTGACTTTTATTCAAGATAAAGATTTTTTAGTCAATATTGAACTTAAGACAGATGTTATTCATTATACTGAGCTTGAAGAAAAAGTGCATCAGCTGGTCTGTCAGTTAGGTGTTGAAAAGAAAATTTATTATTCATCATTTTATTTACCATCAGTATTAAAAATGAAAAGTCTTTATCCACAAGGATATGTAGGATATTTAATGGAAGAAAATTATGATAAAAAATATCAGGAGCTTCTCAAATATCATATTGGTGCTTTTCATCCACGTTATGATTTTTTAAATAGCCAAAGAATCAACCAATTAAAACAACACAATATTCTTGTTGCTTCATGGACAATTCCTGATTTTAAAGAATATCAAAGATTAAAAGAATTGGGAGTGGATATACTAATATCAAATGAATATTTGAGGTGAAAGAGTCATGAAAACAACTGGAATGGTCAGAAGAATTGATGATTTGGGAAGAATTGTTATACCTAAAGAAATTAGAAAACAGTTAATGTTGAAAGAAGGAGAAAGTGTTTCGTTTGCAGTAGAACATAATCACATTGTTTTAACAAAATTTTCTATCTTGCATAAATTAAGTCCCACAATTCAAATCTTATTAGAACGTCTTTATAGTAAGTACCATAATACATTTTTACTATGTGATAAAAGATGTATTGTGGTCTGTTCATCAGATGGACTGGCTAAATATCAAAGACGTGATTTAACAAAAGATTTTCTATTATTATTAGATCAAAAAGAACAGCATATTGAAACGACGATGGAATTTTATGGTAAGCAGGAACAAGTGACTATTTATCCATTGCTTTGTGAACAGGAAATACAAGGGGCTTTGATTATGTTAAGTCATCAGACACCTTATTATTTAATGGATCAGACTTTGCTGGATTTTGTGAAAGATATTATTGAGGAGGAAATAGAATCGTGCGTTTAGATAAATTTTTAAAAGTATCAAGAATTATTAAAAGAAGAACTTTGTCCAAAGAAATGAGTGAAGCTTCACGTGTTAAAGTGAATGGAAAGGTCGCAAAACCTTCCACTCAATTAAAGATAGATGACATCATTGAAGTAGAATTTGGACGTAGTATTCTTGTGGTGAAAGTCAAAGAATTAAGAGATCATGTTTTAAAAGATGATAGTCATATGTTATATGAAATTATAGAAGAGAAGAAAAAGCCAGAGGTTACAATTTTGTAGACCTTTTTTTAGCATAATTCTTTTTGATATACATATGTTGATGTAGGAGGGTTGAATATGGATAATAGTTTACATTTTGAACAGACGCCTTATCATCATGTATGTTTAAAAGATCGTAAAAGTTTAGAGTTAACAGGAGTTAAAAAAATAGAAAGTTTTGATGCATATGAATTTTTGATTGAAACATCCCTAGGTTATTTAAATATTACAGGAAGTGAACTGACGTTAGTGCGTTTAGATCAAGATCAAAATGAAGTCAGTATTCGTGGCAATATTGATAGTATCAGTTATGTTTCAGATAAGAAAAAGCAACATCCTAAAGAAAAAATGTTTAATAAACTCTTGAAATAATGTCTTTAATTGTACAGTTTCAATGTCTGTTTTATTCCTTTTTATTTGGTTTTGTCATGACGGGTGTTTATCATATCATGAATCGTTTGTTGTATGGTATTCCCATGTTTTTAAGATACATTTGTCAATGTCTGATAGGTATCTGTTTTGGAATGCTTTATTTCTATGGTTTGGTGTTCTTGAATGAAGGAATTTTAAGACTTTATTTTTTTATTTTTATGTTGATGGGATATTTGTTATATAGTCATTATTATGCGTATTATCTTTTGTACTTTTTAGAAAAGATTGTATCTATTTTCAAAAGAATATTCTCACCTTTTATCTTCTTTTTTCGTTATATTAATGGTATAATACAAAAAAGAATAGGAAGGATGAAGAGAAAATGGCAAAAAAGAAAACACCAAGATATAAAAAACTCTTAGGCTTTGTCTATATTGGTCTTTCTGCTTTGCTGATTTATACCCTAGGAGTGAATGCTTATCGTGTCATAGGTCAAAAGCAGCAGCTCGCACAACTAGAAGAAAGAAAGGCAGAATTAGAAAAGGAAAAGAAAGAATTATCTGAAGAAGTGGAACTTTTAGCGGATGATGATTATGTTGCCAGATATGCCAGAGAGCAATATATTTTTCCTGATGATGGAGAAGAGGTTATTAAATTACCAGAAACAAAAAAATAAGCTCGGGCTTATTTTTTTGTCTTATCAAAGGAGGTTGTGAAATGTTTGTATCTTTTTGTTTTCCCATGAAAACATTACAGCGAGAACGTGAAATTATTGTATATTTACCAGATGATTATTATCAACAAAATAAAGATTATCCTGTTCTTTATATTCAAGATGGACAAAATGCTTTCTTTGATTATTCCTCTTATTGTGGTATAAGTTGGGGATTTTTAGAGTATGTCAAACAAACAGGAATGGAAATCATCCTTGTCGCCATTCCATGCAATGAAACAGGTTTTAAACGTATGGATGAGTATGGTCCATGGAAGATTAATGAAGCATTGTCTTATCAGGAAACGGGTCAAAAAGGCATGATTATTGGTGGAGAAGGAAAAGCTTATATTGATTGGTTAAAAGATGAGCTTAAACCTTATATTGATCAACGTTTTCGTACCCAAAAAGAAAATACTGGTATTGTGGGTAGCTCTATGGGGGCAGTTATTAGTGCTTATGGGGCTCTTCGTTATCCTGATGTTTTTAAAAAGTGTGCGGCTTTATCTACCGCTTTCTGGTTCTATGTTGATGAATTTTTAGATGTGATCAGGCATCAACAATATAGTCAGGATAATCGTTTTTATTTGGACTTGGGTGAATTTGAAAGTGGTGATGATCAAAAGATTAATCAATGGTACATAGAAAGCAATCAAATCATTTACGAGCAATTACAATCTCGAATAGAACATCTGGAAGCCCATTATTTTGAAGGGGCTGGACATAATGAAAGCGAATGGCGTCAAAGAGTGCCTCTATTCATGGCATTTTTATATGGGGAGGAATAATCATGTATCAAATGATTTTATCCGATTTAGATGAAACATTGTTAGTCAATCATCATGTCCCTAAGTTTAATCAGGAAGCTATCAGACAGCTTAAGGATGTTAAGTTTGTGCCAGCGACGGGACGCTCATTTTCAATGATTGAAGACATTCTTAAAGAAATTGGAACAGCCAACCAGGCCCATGAATATTCTATTTGTTTTAATGGTGGGCTGATTGTAGAAAATCAAAATGCTCAAATATTGTCTTTTCAGGGATTAACTTTTGATCAGGCTAAACAACTTTTTGACTTAGGAGAAAATTATGATGTATGTATTATGATTTTTACATTAAATCATTGTTATTTATTTAAACCAGATCCAACGGAGATTGCAAGAAAAAAAGCTCAAAAAGCAGCGTTTACGGTTATAGATGATTATCATATGGATTTTTTAAAAAATGAAAAGATTGCGAAATTTTTATATGTCAAACCTGATATGGATTATTTAAAGAATGTTGAACAAGATTTACCAGAGGATATCAAAAAACAGTTTTCAATCAGTTATTCATCATATCGTTATCTGGAATTTAATCCTTTAGGTGTCAGTAAAGGGGCAGCATTGAAATGGTTAGCTGATTATCTTCATATAGATAAACAAAATGTGATTGCGATTGGTGATAATTATAATGATGTTTCGATGATTCAGGAAGCTGGTTTAGGTGTTTGTGTGGCTGGAGGAGCTCAAGATATTCAAGCCATCAGTGATTATGTTACAACGGTGGACTATGATCAGGGAGCTGTTAAAGAAGTGATTGAAAAATTTATTTTAAAGGGGGAAAAATAAAAGTGAAATATAAAGTGATCGCAAGTGATATGGATGAAACATTGTTGAATGATCAACATAAGATCTGTCAGAGAAATATTGATTTTATACGAATGGCGAAAGAAAAAGGAGTGAAATTTGTCCCAGCAACTGGGCGTGGTTTCATGTCTATTCAACGTGATTTAAAATTATTAGGATTGTATGATATACCACAAGAATATGTCTTATCTTTCAATGGTGGAGCTTTAACAGAAAACAAAGATAATAAGCTTTTATATTTTGAAGGACTTTCTTTTGAAAAGACAAAAGAAATCTTTGAATTTGGTTTACAGCAAGATGTCTGCCAGCATATTTATACAAAGGATAAAGTATATGTTTATAATTTATCTGAATCTGAAGCGAAGCGTATTCGTGAACAACAGGTTGAATGTGAAATTATGACTGAAAATACAATGGATTTTCTAAAAGATGAGCCTATCTCAAAAATTCTTTTTCAAAATACAGATGTGCCTTATTTAATGAGTCTGGAACCTCAAATGAAAGCTATCACTGAGGGAATGTGTGCAGTAAGCTATTCTTCTAATCGTTATATGGAATTTAATAAGATTGGTGTGGATAAAGGACAGGGATTAAAACATTTAGCTCAAATCATTGGTGTTGATTTATCTGAATGCATTGCTGTAGGGGATAATTATAATGATTTACCAATGTTAGAAGTTGCTGGTTTATCAGTTGCAGCTGGTAATGCTGTGGAAGATGTGAAAAAAGTTTGTGATGTTGTCACAAAAGCAGATAATAATGAAGGTGTCATTGCTGAAATTGTAGAAAGGTTTATTCTTTAATGGATTTTAAAACAATTATTGATCATGAACGTCAACAGCCTTATTATCAGCAGTTAGAAGCTTTTGTGAATCATGAATATCAGATACATACGGTTTATCCACCTCGCAATCGTATTTTTCATTGCTTTAATTTTAAAGATTATGATGATATTAAAGTTGTCATTATTGGGCAGGATCCTTATCATGAAGAACATCAGGCTAATGGCTTGGCTTTTAGTGTCGCAAAGGGTGTGCAAATTCCACCGAGTCTGGTTAATATTTATAAAGAAGCACATGATGATGTTGGAATTGATATTCCTCGTCATGGTGATTTATCTGCGTGGGCACATCAGGGTGTGTTATTATTAAATACTGTTTTGACAGTACAAGCTCATCGTGCTAATTCTCATAAAGAAAAAGGATGGGAAATTTTCACCAATCATATTATTGAGGCTATGAATCAAAGAGAGAAGCCATTAGTATTTATATTGTGGGGAAGACAGGCTATTGATAAAGCGAAAATGATTGATCAGACCAAACACTGTGTCATTACTAGCCCTCATCCTTCACCTTTATCAGCTTATCGTGGTTTTTTTGGTTCGAAACCTTTTTCTAAAACGAATCAGTTTTTAATAAGTCAAGGGATAGAACCGATAGATTGGAGGATTCGTTAATGTTTACTCATGTGAATGATGCCATTGCATATATAGAATCAAAAAGAAGTAAAAGAACAATTGATCAATTTCGAGAAACCTTAAATAAATGTCACATTTTAATGAAACAAAAAAATATGATACATATTGCTGGAACCAATGGAAAAGGTTCAACTGTGAATTATTTAAGAAGTATCTTAAATGCTCATGGATATAAAGTTGGAACTTTTACATCACCTTATTTGATCAGTCATAATGATCGTATTCGTGTTGATGATATTCCTATAAGTGATGAAGATTTATTGAAATACGTGAATCAATATTATCGCATCATTGAAGAAGATCAGTTATCTATGTTTGAAATTGATGTCTTAATCATGTTGGCTTATTTTCAATCTTTAGATTTGGATTATCGTATCATTGAAACGGGTATTGGTGGTTTGAATGATAAAACAAATGTCATTGATCCTATTGTCAGTGCTATTACGAATATAGGGCTTGATCATCAAAAACAATTAGGGGATATTTATGATATTATTAATGAAAAGATGGGTATCATAAAACCTAATCAGATGTTTATTACCAGTGAAACAAAGGGAACAATTCTAGCAAGATTTCAAGAACAATGTGATGCTATGGGAGCAGTGATGTATGTCGTTCCAGAATATCAGGTGTCACGTTATCCATTCCATTTTAGATATCGTGATATGGCATTTACCTTGGAAAATCAAGGAATCTATCAGGTAACAAATGCCAGACTTGCTTTAACTATTGCTTCAAAACTTATTAAGTTTGATCCTGTTGTTACACAACCAGCGATTGAACAGGCTTCATGGAAAGGGCGTTATGAAACATTATCTTATCATGATGTACAGGTTGATATTGATGGAGCACATAATATGCCTGGAATCCAAGCTTTGTTGCAGACATTAAGAGTCAAAAAAGAAAAGGATGTAGCGATTGTCTTTTCTTGTTTGAATGATCGTGATGTTGATGAGATGATTGATGAAATGTTAAAAGCAGGTTATCCTGTCTATGTGACAACGTTTCAGGATGAAAGAGCTATTGATTTATCGACCATAGAACCACGTCCTCAATTAACAATTGTTAAAAGTTATATTGAGGCTATGCAGACAGCTTATATAAAAAAACAGCATATTGTGGTAACGGGGTCATTGCATTTTATCTCGAAAGTGAGAAAATATCTGATTGAATTAAAAAATCAGGAATTAAAGAAAGTAAGTGAATAAAAACCAATAAAGAACGAAACTTTATTGGTTTTTTTAATTGCTATCGTGTATTAAAATTGATAGGTTCATCAAATTCGGCCCAAACGAAATAGACAAATTGAAAAATATAATATTTTTGATTTTTGGGGTCACGTACGACAAAATGGTCACGTCCTACTTCTTCGATAATACCTTTGTATACACGATCGCGCCAGTCTTCACTGCCAGTATATGTGAAGTAAAAAGTACCAAGTTTTCCGATATTTAAACGTAAAATATTTTCTAAATAAGTCTGTTCAGAAATGGGAGTTGGTAGAGATGAAGTTTGAGATCCGGGAACGATTGTTTGATTGTTTGTATCCATATATCCTCCTATAAGTCGCAATTTAATTTAGCACCAGGTGCATAGAAACAGTGATTTTTGTAACGTCCGCTGAGTTCGCCATAAAATTGTTGGGGGCATGAGACATTGCTGCCAGGATTTTTAAACCATAAGGCATTTGTAGCTGGTTCAATACGATAACCATCAATATTGCGTAAAGCCAGTTCTTTTTCTTTGGCGTTAACAGGTTGATTGAATAATGGTTGTCCGACCCCAGAAAAAGCATTTTTTTGATAAACAACTTCAGAAATTGTGCGTGTATCTTTAAAAACATCGCAGTTAGCTACGACACGATTTACGACAACATTACCGACCATCAACATACCTTCTTCACCTTCGCCTAATGCTTCAGCTTTCATAATGCGTGCCAGTAAATCAACATCAGAATCGTTGTATAAGATTCTAGGAGACATTCTAATCACCTCTATTCACTATATGAAAAAATTTAGAAAAGTTGCTAAAAATAAAAAAATATTGATGAGTTCAATATTATTTAAAAACAGGATGAAATTGATAAAAATTTGATAAAAATTTTTAATTAAAATTGACATGAAATAGTATTTTTTTAAAAAAGATTGTGATAAAATAGAGGTATAGGTAAGCACTTTCACAATCACAATTGAGGAGGAAAAATTATGGGAAAAGAAATTGTTGCGATGATTTTAGCTGGAGGACGTGGAACACGTCTTGAAGCATTAACTGCAAAAGTAGCGAAACCTGCTGTACATTTTGGAGGAAAGTATAGAATTATAGACTTTCCTTTAAGTAATTGTGCGAACTCTGGAATTGATGTTGTTGGAGTTTTGACACAATACGAATCAGTCTTGCTTGGAACATATGTAGGTGCTGGAACTAAGTGGGGACTTGATGGAAATAACTCATTAGCTGCTATCTTACCAGCTCGTGAAAGAGGTGGAGTTGGAGCAACATGGTATGCAGGAACAGCTGATGCCATTTATCAGAATATCAGTTTCTTAGATCAATATGATCCTGAATATGTTTTGATTTTATCAGGAGACCATATTTATAAGATGGATTATGCTGAAATGTTGGCAGCACATAAAGAAAAAGGTGCTGATTTAACAGTGGCTGTTTTAAATGTTTCTTTAAAAGAAGCAAGTCGTTTTGGTATTATGAATACAAATAAAGATGGTTCAATTTATGAATTTGAAGAAAAACCTGAAAAACCAAAATCAACTTTGGCATCTATGGGTATTTATATCTTTACTTATAAAGAATTAAGAAAATATTTGATTGAAGATGCAAAAGATGAAAATAGTAAACATGATTTTGGTATGAATATCATTCCAATGATGTTAGAAGATAAGAAAAAATTATATGCTTATGAATTCTCTGGTTATTGGAAAGATGTTGGAACTGTGGAAAGTTTATGGCAAGCCAATATGGACTTGTTAGATGATAAAGAGTTAGATCTTTATAATGTGAAAAAGGATTGGAAAATCTATACTGAAGATACATTGAGTAAACCTCAAATTATTGGTGAAGAAGCATCAATTAAGCATTCACTTGTTACTCAAGGTTGTATCGTTAATGGTGATGTAGAAGGTTCTGTCTTATTCAACAATGTATATATCGGTGAAGGTGCAAAGGTTGTTGATTCTGTCTTAATGCCAGGTGTATTGGTAGAAGAGGGTGCAGAAATCTACAAAGCTATTGTTGATGAAGGTGTTGTCATTAAATCAACTGACGTCATCAATAAAGAAGCTAAAGAAGTGGAACTTGTCAGTGACAATGCATAATAAGAGGGGGTTAACGAGATGGCAAAAGTAGTTGGATATATAAATTTACACTCTGATGTTTCATATAAAGGTTTAACAGAAAAAAGACCAGTAGCTTCAGTAAGCTTTTTAGGTCGTTATGGAATTATTGATTTTGTTTTATCAAATATGTCAAATTCTAATGTGGATACAGTGGGTATTCTTATTAAAGAAAAACCAAGATCATTGTTTAAACATTTAGGAAATGGAAACTCTTGGAATTTTAACTCTAAATCTGGAGGAGTTTCACTTTTATATAATGAAAAATATGCAAATAGTTCAATGTATAATCATGATATTAATAATATTGTGGAAAATATTGCTTTTCTTGAAAAATCAAAAGCAGATTATGTTGTGATTGCACCAGCTCATATTATTACAACAATGAATTATGCTGATGTTGTTGATGCACATGCAAAATCTGGTGCTGAAATTACAATGGTTTATCAAAAAATCGATAATGCTGATGAAACATTTGTTGGTTCTGATTTCTTACGTTTAAAAGGTAAACAAGTTATGGAAATCAAGAATAATAAAGGAAATAGAAAAGAGAGAAATATTTCTTTAGAAACATATGTTATTAATAAAAAGACATTATTAAAATTAATTAGCTATGCTCAAAAGATTAGTTCATTCTTTAATTTAAGAGATACACTTGCTTACTTATGTGATGAAAGAAAAATCATGGCTTATGAATATAAAGGATTTGCAAGATGCATTGATTCTTATGAAGCTTATTATAAAGTGAGCATGGAATTCTTGGATATGGATGTTTCAACACAAGTCTTTAAGAGTACTTGGCCAATCTTTACCAATACAAATGATACACCACCTACAAAATATTTAAAGAATGCTGTTGTTAAAAAATCATTTGTGGCTAATGGGGCTGTCATTGATGGTGAAGTTGATGGATGTATTTTATCACGTAATGTTACAATTGGTAAAAATGCCGTTGTGAAAAATTGTATTATATTAAATGGTTCTAAAGTTTGCGCAGGAGCTCATTTGGAAAATGTAGTTATTGATAAAGATGCTCGTGTAGAAAAGAAAACAGAGCTTATTGGTGAAGGAGAACCACTTTATGTTAAAGAAGGGGATGTTGTATAATGAAAATCGTATTTGCAACAAGTGAAGCGAATCCCTATATTAAATCAGGTGGTTTAGCAGATGTTTTAGGATCACTTCCAAAAGCACTTGTTCAAAAAGGACATGAATGTATTGTTGTTTTGCCTAAATATCAGGATATGAAATTGGCAGATACAATTGAATATGTGACAAACTATGATATCTGGGTTGGTTGGAGAAAATGCTATTGTGGTGTTTTTAAAGCTGAATATGATGGTGTCACTTATTATTTCATTGATAATGAACAATACTTTAGAAGACCTGGTTTATATGGTTATGATGATGATAATGAAAGATTTGCATTTTTTGACTTTGCAGTTTTAGAATTGTTATCACACATTGATATTAAACCAGACATCTTACATTTACATGATTGGCAAACGGCCATGATTGCCACATTATATAAAGAAAGATATGCATATTATGAATATTATCAAGGTATTAAAATTGTTTTCACAATCCATAATATTGCATATCAGGGAAAATGTGATCCTGCATTGTTAAGTGATCATTTTGGATTAGATAATTATCTCTATTATAATGGTAACTGCCGTAATGATGGATGTTTCAATATGATGAAAGCGGCTATTTATTATAGTGATATTATTACGACTGTATCACCAACTTATGCTAAAGAAATATTAACAGATAGCTTTGGTGAAGGATTACAGAATATCTTACAAATGCGTCGTCATGATTTGTATGGTATTTTAAATGGTATTGATTATGAAACAATCAATCCTGCCACAGATCCTGAAATTGTAGAACATTTTGACATTACAAATGTTGATGAAAAGAAAGTTATTAATAAATTAGCTTTACAAAAAGAATGCGGATTGCCAGAAAATAAAGATGTCCCATTAATTGGTATTGTCACAAGATTGACTTGGCAAAAGGGATTAGATTTAATTATTAATCGTATGGAAGAATTGATGAAACGTGATGTTCAAGTTGTGATTTTAGGTGCTGGTGATCAAAAATATGAAGAACCACTTAAAGGAATAGCAGCTTATCATAATCAAAAGTTATCATTAAATCTTAAATATGACTTTGGTTTATCTTGTCGTATCTATGCTGGTTGTGATATGTTCTTGATGCCATCATTATTTGAACCTTGTGGTTTATCACAAATGATGTCACTTCGTTATGGAACAATACCAATTGTCAGAGAAACAGGTGGATTAAAGGATAGCGTGGAACCATATAATGAGTATGAAAATACAGGTGATGGATTCAGCTTTAAAAATTATAATGCACATGAAATGATGGACATTATTGACTATGCATTAAAGGTTTATCAGGATAAAGAAAAATGGCAAGGATTGGTTCATCGTGCAATGGAAGCGAAACTTGATTGGGATAAAAGTGCTGATGCCTATTTGAAAGTTTTTAATTCATTGTTAGATTAATAAAGGGGATAGGGAAACCTATCTCTTTTGTTTGATAAAGAAATTTTATTTGATTTTCAGAGTTGAGTTTAGTACAATGTTTCCATAAGGAGGGAGGAAAATGAAGATCTCAATCAAAATTTTGGCGGTTTTATTATTGGTTGTGACTCTTTTTGCATGTGAAAAAGAGAAAACAGATATATCTTTAGAAAGAGATGGGACTCTTTATGAAGTCGCTGATCAGGTTTCCTTCTATTACCCTAAAGATTTTCAATTAAATGTGAACAATGAAAATCAAAAAGATGTTCGATTTACAAAAAATGATGAAATGTATATTTACGCAACAATCATTGATGATACGGATAATGTTTTAAATGAATTGCCTCAATTATATGGAGGACAATTGGAAGAAGAAGGTGCCATTGATGTTGATTATTATAAGGAAGTTATTCCAAGTGGTATCGAGTGTTATCAGTTTACAGGGACTTATCAGGCTTCGGGTATGAAATTTGTACAAATGGTATATTTTACTGAGGAAGCAAGTTATATTTATAGTTATCAAGCTCCAGAAAATGTATATGATGAACAAAGTGGTGTGGCTTTACAGTATTTAGAATCTTTGACAGTTCATCATTAATCTTGATTAACTCATATGAATTTGTTATAGTATTGATAGATAAAGAGTTAATAAAGCATTTGATAAGGTTAATAGAAGTGAAATCTTTATCATATGCTTTTTTATTTAAGGAGGAAAGGGAATGAAGCTGTTTAATTCACTCACAAATCAAAAGGAAGAGTTTGTTCCAATTAAAAAGGGAGAAGTCAGTATTTATGTTTGTGGACCAACGGTTTACAATTATGTGCATATTGGTAATACACGTCCAATGATTGTGTTTGACATATTGAGAAGAACTTTTGAATATTTAGGTTATAAGGTGACATTTGTTTCTAATTTTACGGATGTAGATGATAAAATCATAAAAGCTGCTAAAGAAGAAGGTGTCAGTGAAAAAGAATTAACAGATAAATATATTAAAGCCTATGAAGATGTTCGTAGAGGTTTAAATTTGTTGTTTCCAACTTATGCTCCACGTGTAACTGAAACGATGCAGCCTATTATTGATTTTATTGCTGGTCTTGTTGAACAGGGATATGCATATGAAGTTGATGGTGACGTTTATTTTAGAGTTACAAAAATTCATGAATATGGGATGTTATCAGGGATTAAAATTGAAGATTTGATTGCTGGAGCAAGTGAACGTGTGGATGATAATGATAAAAAAGAAAGCTCAACAGATTTTGCATTATGGAAAAAAACAGATGAAGGAATTCAATTTGATAGTCCATGGTCTAAAGGAAGACCAGGATGGCATACAGAATGTGTTGTTATGATTAATGATATCTTTGAAAATGGACGCATTGATATTCATGGTGGTGGACAGGATTTAAAATTCCCACATCATGAAAATGAAATTGCACAGTCTATGGCATGTCATCATCATCCGATTGCACATATCTGGATGCATAATCAGATGATTAACATTAATAATCAGAAAATGTCAAAATCTTTAGGAAATGTTTTATGGGCTAAAGATTTATTAGAACAACTTGGCTGCAATGTTTATAAATGGCTTATGCTTTCTACACATTATCGTAATCCATTGAATTTTACAGATGAAGTCTTGAATAATGTGAAAAAAGAAGTTGAAAAAGTAGAAAATATTATTAAACAAGTGTCTTTATATTTACAGATTCAACATATTGATCATAAAGATTATTATAAAAATATTGTGGATCAAATGGTGGAAGCATTGAGTGATGATTTGAATACTTCATTAGCATTGTCACAAATTTTAGGACAAGTGAAAGTTTTGAATCAATTGATGAGAGTCAAAGAAAAAGATGATTTAGAAATATCAAAGAATTATCAGACGTTGCTGTGTATGTTAGATACAATGGGATTTGTTTATAATCCAAAACAGTTAAGTGATAGTGAAATTGCTTTATATCAGCAATGGCAAAAAGAAAAAAGTGCAAAGAATTTTGAACAGGCAGATTTATTAAGACAAGAATTACAGAATAAAGGAATTTTATAATGAAACCAGAATTAATAAATGTATTAGCTTTAGCGTATTTAGGTGATAGTGTTTTTGAGGTTTATGTGAGAGAATATCTATTGGTTGAAAAAGGCATCATGAAGCCAGATTTATTACAGCAGGCCTCTAAGTCATTTGTCAGTGCCAAAGCTCAGGCAGCATTTATGCAGGAAGCTATTTTGAAACAATGGTTAAGTGAAGAAGAAATAAGTATTTATAAAAGAGGGAGAAATGCAAAGAGTCGACATGTACCGAAAAATACATCAGTATTTATCTATAATCAGTCGACAGGTTTTGAAGCGTTAATAGGACATTTGTATTTATTAAAAAAGCAAGAGAGAATAACAGAAATTTTTGAGTTATTTAAATTATTTGTTTGTGAAAATGAGAAAAACATGAGAAAAATTTGAGACGCATGGAGTGAAAAATATGACACAATATATTTATGGAAAAAACACAGTTATAGAATCTTTAAAGGGAAATAAACCAGTTTATGAGGTTTATTTGATGAAAAATGCAAAAGATGATAAAGTTCTTTCCCTTGCAAAAGCTAAACATGTGAAGGTGCATATGGTGCGTCATAAAGATGAGTTAAATCAACTTGTTGGATCTGTTGTTCATCAAGGTATTGTGGCAGCAGTACAAGATTATCGTTATTATACGCTTGAAGAAATTTTAAATGCTATTCCACAAGGGAAACAACCATTGTTGCTGATGCTTGATGGTTTGGAAGATCCACATAATCTAGGAGCTATTTTAAGAACTTGTGATGCTATTGAAGTCGATGGTGTTATTATTGGTAAAAATAGGAGTGTAGGATTATCTGCAACCGTAGCTAAAGTATCTACTGGAGCCATTGATTATGTGAAAGTTGCACAAGTGACGAATTTATCAAGAACTTTAGACGATTTAAAGGAAAAAGGTTTTTGGGTCGTTGGTTGTGACTTAGATGAATCACAGGACTATCGTGCCATTGATTACAATATGCCTCTTGTCGTTGTGATTGGCTCAGAGGGGTTTGGTATATCACGTCTGGTTAAAAAGCATTGTGATATGAATGTTGTTTTACCTATGACGGGACATGTTACGTCTTTAAATGCTTCTGTTGCTTCAGCGATTATACTTTATCAGATTTACAATTCACGTCATCCTTTAAAGTAGAAAGGAGGTAGCATGCAAGGCTACAATTATGATGATGAATTGGTTTATTTAATGCGATGTGGCAGTGAGGAAGCTCAAGATATACTTTATAAACGCTATTATCGCAGAGTTTCAAAATGGGTATTAGCTTTTACAAAATATTTTATAAATGGTTATGAATATGAAGATTTTATTCAAATGGCTATGATGGGTTTTCATGATATTCTGGATAGTTATCGTGATGACCAAAAAGCAAGCTTATCGACATTTATGAAGATTGCTATTACCAAACGTATTTTAAGTTTAATGCGTGTGAATAAGGATGTTTGTTATCGTGCAGGAATGACAATTCTTTCCTTGGATAGTTATACGAGTGAAGATGAAGATACACGCTATATAGATCTGGTCGCTGATATTCATGAGCGCTATCAGCCTGAAGTTCATCTGATTGTTAAAGAAACAGCCACTTACTATGCTTTACAGATTGATGCCAAAACATCGCAACGTGAAAAGATGGTTATGAATTACAAAAAGGCTGGTTATGACGAAGTAGAAATTGCAAAAAAGCTTCATATTTCAGTAAAAAGTGTCTATAATGCGGTTTATCGCTATTCAAAGAAAATAGTTGCCATTGACGAGCTAAAATAAATATGTTAAATTATATTAACG
This sequence comes from Clostridium sp. AUH-JLR23, assembly GCF_964238065.1. Classification (NCBI taxonomy): domain Bacteria; kingdom Bacillati; phylum Bacillota; class Clostridia; order Eubacteriales; family Clostridiaceae; genus Clostridium; species Clostridium sp. AUH-JLR23. Next base: position 17,483 of record NZ_CAXSKY010000024.1, on the reverse strand, counting down.
GTAAAGGAGTGATGAACATGAAACAAAAAGTAATCTTGGTTTGTAGTGAGTGTTTATCACGTAATTATTCAGTCACTAAAAATAAAAGATTAAATGTAGAAAGACTTGAGTTGAGAAAATATTGTAAAAAATGTGGAAAACATACAATCCATAAAGAAACAAAATAGGAGGTAGACATGAAAATCAAAGAATGGTGTACACTAAAGGGTATTCGTGCTGAAATCAAGAATATTCATTGGTTAACAAAAAAAGAATTGGCTTATAATTCAGTTGTTGTTTTGGTTTTTTGCTTTTTGTTTGGAATTTACTTTTATGGTAGCGATGCAGTTATTGCATTAATTTTAAAAGCATTGGGGTTGAATTAAGATGTCTGGAATGAATGATGAAGGAAGACGCTGGTATGTTGTGAATACATATTCAGGTCATGAAAATAAAGTTAAAGAAAATTTAGAAAAACGTGTTGAATCAATGGGATTACAGGACTGTTTATTTAATATTGTGATTCCTGAACACGTAGAAACTGAAATCAAAGATGGTAAAAAAATTAATAAAACGAAAAATATGTTTCCTGGTTATGTACTGGTAGAAATGATCATGACAGATGAGGCATGGTATATTGTTCGTAATACATCAGGAGTAACTGGGTTCATTGGATCTTCTGGTGGTGGAGCGAAACCATTCCCATTACCTAAGGAAGAAATTGATCCTATTTTAAAAAGTATGGGTATCAAAACATCTCAAGTTGAAGTTGATTTTGGTGTTGGTGATGAAGTTCGTGTTGTTTCTGGTCCATTTGCTGGAAAACAGGGAAAAGTGGAATCTATTGATCATGAAAAAGAAGAAGCTTCTGTTTTGATTGATTTCTTAGGTAATCAAAATTTAATGGAAATTGGGCTTGTTCAGTTAGAAAAAGTTGAATTATAATGAAAAGACCTGAAATATGGTCTTTTTTTGATAAAAAAGTTGATTTATTCAATAAAAAACTATTGCATTCCTTAATAGATTATGTATAATAATTAAACGACGCAATATGTGTTACTATGCGTGGGAGGATTGACTGTCCTGTACCACAGCACGGACAAATTTTTATAGGAGGTGTGTCGCGTGAGTAAAAAAGTCACAAGAGTTATGAAAATTCAATTCCCTGCTGGGGGAGCAAAACCAGGGCCAGCTTTAGCAGGTGCTGGAATTCAGATGCCAAAATTCTGTACTGCTTTCAACGATCAAACTAAAGATCGTATGGGAGAAACTGTACCAGTTGTTTTGACAATCTATGAAGATAAAAGTTTTGATTTCGTATTAAAAACTGCTCCAACTGCAGAAATGATCAAAAAGGCATGTGGAATTAAGAAAGCTGCTTCTGATTCTAAACAAACAGTTGCAACTTTATCAGCTGAAAAATTAAAAGAAATCGCTGAATACAAAATGCCTGATTTAAATGCTAACGATTTAGAAGGAGCTATGAAAATCGTAGCTGGTACTGCTCGTAATATGGGTGTAAAAGTTGAAGGCTTAGATGCTTAATTTAATGAAGAGGAGATAAGAAAATGGCTAAAAGAAGTAAAAAATATCAAGAAGCCGCTGCTCTTATTGAAAAAGGTAAAGCTTACCCAATTGATGAAGCAGTTGCTTTAGTAAAGAAAACAAGTAAAGTTAATTTTGATGCAAGTGTGGATGTTGTATTTAAATTAGGATTAGATACAAGACATGCTGATCAACAATTACGTGGTGCAGTTGTGTTACCACACGGAACTGGAAAAACTAAAAAAGTTTTAGTTGTCACTCAAGGAGCTAAAGTTGAAGAAGCTAAAGCTGCTGGAGCAGATGTTGTAGGTGGAAAAGAAATTCTTGAAGATATCCAAAAAGGATGGCTTGATTTCGAAGTTATGATTGCAACACCTGATATGATGGCTGAATTAGGAAAATTAGGACGTATTTTAGGGCCTAAAGGATTAATGCCTAACCCTAAAACTGGAACAGTCACTATGGATGTAGCAAAAGCTGTTCAAGAAACAAAAGCTGGTAAAGTGACTTACCGTACTGATAAAGATGGTAATGTTCATATGCCAATCGGAAGAGTATCTTTCGATGATGAAAAACTTGCAGAAAACTTTAAAACAGTTTACGACTTATTATTAAGAGTTAAACCATCTTCTGCAAAAGGAACTTATATGAAGAACATCGTTGTTTCTTCAACTATGGGTCCTTCAGTAAAAGTTGCTTCAATGTAATTGAAGTCATAACAAAAAGACGCAATCAATATACCGTAGACAGCAACGGGGAAACCTTAATGAAGTTGCCGAGGTGATATTGTCAAAGAATTGACAACTCCCTCGTGTTTACTGAGGGAGTTTTTCACGGATATATTGTTGCATATATAAAATCAATAGGAGGTGTAACAATGTCAAAAGAAATCTTAGAAGCGAAACAACAGGTTGTTGCTGAAATTAGTGAACAATTAAAAGCTTCACAATCAACAGTTGTTGTAGAATATCGTGGATTAACAGTGGCTGAAGTTACTGAATTACGTAGAGCTTTAAGAGCTGAAAATGTGGGATTTAAAGTTTATAAAAACACATTAGTTCAAAGAGCTGTTGAACAAGAAGGTATGAACGAATTAGAAGAATACCTTGTTGGTCCAAATGCTTTAGCGTTTGGTAAAGATGATGCAGTGGCTCCTGCAAGAATCTTAGCTGATTTTGCAAAAGACCATGAAGCATTACAAATTAAAGCTGCTTATATCGAAGGTAAATTCTTACCAAAAGAAGAAGTTATGGCAGTGGCAAAATTACCTAATCGTGAAGGTATGTACTCAATGTTACTTGCATGTATGAAAGAACCTGTTGCAAAAGTGGCAAGAGTTATTCAAGCTGTTGCTGATGCAAAAGGTGGAGATGCAGCTGAAGAAGCTGCTGCTGAATAGTTAAAAATGAACGGAGGAAAATAAAATGGCAAAATTAACACATGAAGATATCTTAGCTTATTTAGAAGAAGCTACAATTTTAGAATTAAATGATTTAGTAAAAGCAATCGAAGAAAAATTTGATGTAACTGCTGCTGCTCCTGTAGCTGTTGTTGCTGGTGGAGAAGCTGCTGCAGATGCTGCACCTGCTAACGTAACTGTAACATTAACTGATGTTGGTGCTACTAAAGTTGCTGTTATCAAAGCAGTAAGAGAAATCACTGGTTTAGGATTAGTTGATGCTAAAGGATTAGTAGACAAAGTTCCAGCTGAAATTAAGAAAGATATTCCTGCAGAAGAAGGAGCTAAGATTAAAGAACAATTAGAAGCTGCTGGTGCAACTGTAGAAGTTAAATAATTTCTTGGAATAAAAAAGCCCTTGTCAAAGGGCTTTTTATCTTAGGAGAATAGAAGATGACACATTATTATACAAATAATATTGATTTAAAATCTCAAAAAACACAAATTTCTTTTCAATATAGAGGACATCATCTGGTTTTTATAAGTGATAGTGGCGTTTTTTCAAAAGAACGTATTGATTATGGTTCGCGTGTTTTATTGGAAAGCATGAATATACAATCTCATCAAAAAACATTATTAGATGTTGGTTGTGGTTATGGGACTTTAGGTATTTCTTTAAAGAAAGTCTATCCATGGTTACATGTTGAAATGGTTGATGTGAATGAACGTGCTATTGCATTGGCTAATGAGTCTATTGAACATAATCAGGAAAATGATATTATTGCTTATAAAAGCTCGGTTTATGAAAATGTAAAAGATACATTTGATATTATTGTTTCTAATCCGCCTATTCGTGCAGGGAAAAAAATTGTTTTTGAAATATTAGAAAAAGCATATGATCATTTAAATAATCAAGGAGAATTATTTATTGTTATTCAAAAAAAACAAGGCGCTCCTTCAGCTAAGAAAAAAATGGAAGATGTTTTTGGAAATTGTGAAATTATAAAACGTGATAAAGGATATTTTATTTTAAAATCTGTAAAATAACACTGTTTTTTTACTGTTTCAAAAGTTATTTTGAAATTTATGATTTGGTATTGACTTCAACTGGCCTCTATGCTAGTATAATAAAATGCCTACTCATATATAAAAAGCAGTGTTTTTTGCGTGCTTTAAATAAGGAGATAGAGATAATTGATAAGGAGTGAAGCGGGCTTGGAAAAAAATGTAACTCAGGCAAAAAGTCGTATTAATCGTCGTAATTATTCAAGAATTAGTGGGTCTTTAGAATTACCAAATTTAGTAGAAATCCAAACAAATTCTTATGAATGGTTTAAGAACGAAGGTATCAAAGAAGTTTTTAACGATGTTTATCCTATTAGCAATTTTAATGAAACTTTAACTTTAGAGTTTGTTGATTGCCGTTTTGATGAGCCAAAATATTCAGTAGATGAAGCTAAAGATAGAGATGCAAATTATTCTGCTCCTATTCGTGCTACTTTACGTTTAGTGAATAATGGAACTGGCGAAATTAAAGAAAACGAAGTCTTTATGGGAGATTTTCCATTAATGACTGATGCTGGTACTTTTATCATTAATGGTGCTGAACGTGTTATTGTTTCACAATTAGTGCGTTCACCAGGTGCATATTTTGCTGATGCCATGGATAAAAGTGGTAAGACAGTCTTTACAGGAAGCATGATTCCTTCAAGAGGAACATGGCTTGAATTTGAAAATGACGCAAAAGATATTTTAAATGTACGTATTGACCGTACACGTAAAATTCCTGGTACAATTTTATTACGTGCTTTAGGTTTAAGCAGTGATGAAGATATTATTGAAGTGTTAGGTGATCATGAGTTTATTAGAAATACTCTAGCCAAAGATACAACTCACAATACTGATGAAGCTTTAATTGAAATTTACAATAAATTAAGACCAGGAGAACCTGCAACGCTAGAAGGTGCTAATACTTTATTATATACAAGATTTTTTGATGCAAAAAGATATGATCTTGCGCGTGCAGGACGTTTTAAACTTGGCAAAAAATTGAGTTTATTAGATAGAATTACAAACCGTGTTTTAGCTCAGGATGTTATAGATATAGATGGAAATGTTGTCATGAAAGAAGGAACTTTATTAACAAAAGATAAAGTTGACCTTTTAGCTCCTGTTTTCCAGGCTGGAGCTCATACAATGGACATTAAAACAAATGATTTCTTAAAATCACATGGACGTATTCAAGTGCTTGAAGTCTATGTTGATGAAACAAAATCAAAGAAAATGAGAGTTGTTGGGACAGATTTATCATTAGATTGTAAATATATTACAATTTCTGATATGATTGCTGCCTATTCATATATGTTGAATCTTGTTGATATTTATGATTCATTAGATTTAGCAAGTGACGATAGAGTCAACTTAATGAGTCGTATTGGTTTATTAGATGATATTGATCATTTAGGAAATAGACGTGTACGTTCTGTTGGTGAATTAATTCAAAATCAATTTAGAATTGGTTTATCAAGAATGGAGAGAGTCGTTAAAGAAAGAATGTCATTATCTGAAATTGATAGTGTCACTCCTCAGTCATTAACTAACATTCGTCCATTAACTGCCGCTATGAAAGAATTTTTCTCATCATCTCAGTTATCTCAATTTATGGATCAGATTAATCCATTAGCCGAGTTAACAAATAAACGTCGTTTATCAGCATTAGGACCAGGTGGTTTATCAAGAGATCGTGCTGGTTATGAAGTCCGTGACGTTCATGCCTCTCACTATGGTCGTATTTGTCCAATTGAAACACCTGAAGGTCCAAATATCGGGTTAATTTCTACACTTGCTTCTTATGCAAAAATCAATAAATATGGATTTATTGAAACACCATATCGTAAAGTGAATCATAGTGTGATTGACGAAAATGATGTGCGTTATTTAACAGCCGATGAAGAAAAGAATTATGTCATTGCACAAGCAAAAGTTCAACATGATGAAAATGGAAAAATCTTGGATGAACAAGTTATTGCCCGTCATTTGGGAGAAAATATTATGGCTAAGCCTGAAGAAATTGATTTTATTGATATTTCTCCAAAACAGATCGTTTCTGTAGCCACTTCATGTATTCCTTTCCTAGAAAATGACGATGCGACTCGTGCTTTGATGGGTGCCAACATGCAACGTCAGGCCGTACCATTATTAAATCCACACACACCTCTTGTAGGAACTGGTATGGAATATCAGGCTGCTAGAGATTCTGGAGCTGCAGTTGTGGCTAAAAAAGATGGTATTGTCACATATGTTGATGCGAAAAAGATTATTGTTGAAGAAGATACAGGTCCACATAAGTATCGTTTAACAAAATTTGCGATTTCCAATGCGGGAACTTGCATTAATCATAGACCAATCGTAAAAGCTGGAGATAAAGTTGTCAAAGGGGAAATTTTAGCTGATGGTCCATCTATGGAACAAGGTGAATTAGCCCTTGGACAAAACGTATTGGTTGGTTTCATGACATGGAATGGTTATAACTACGAAGATGCTGTTATCATGTCTGAAAGATTAGTGAAAGAAGATGTTTATACATCTATTCATATTGAAGAATATAGTATTGAATGTCGTGATACAAAATTAGGTCCTGAAGAAATTACGCGTGATATTCCAAACGTTGGGGAAGATGCCCGTAAAAACTTGAATAGCGAAGGTATCATTATGATTGGTGCTGAAGTGAAAGAAGGGGATATCTTAGTTGGTAAAGTAACACCTAAAGGACAGGCAGAATTATCTGCTGAAGAAAAATTATTACTAGCAATCTTTGGTGAAAAATCAAGAGAAGTCAAAGATAATTCATTAAGAGTTCCTCATGGTGGTGCTGGTATTGTTCATGATATTAAAATCTTCTCTAGAAAAAATGGTGATGAATTACAACCAGGTGTTAATAAAGTTGTTAAAGTGTATATCGTTCAAAAACGTAAGATTTCTGAAGGAGATAAAATGGCCGGACGTCATGGTAACAAAGGGGTTATCTCTAAGATCTTACCTATCGAAGATATGCCACATTTGGAAGATGGTACAATTCTTGATATCATGTTAAATCCATTAGGGGTACCATCACGTATGAACATTGGTCAGGTATTGGAATTACATTTAGGATATGCTGCTAGAGAGTTAGGAATGTACTTTGCAACTCCTGCATTTGATGGTATTAACTCAAAAGATCTTGAGAATATCATGAAAGAAGCTGGAATGTCAGTTGATGGAAAACAACCAGTTATTTCTGGTATGACTGGAGAATATTTTGATTCTAATATTTCAGTTGGGGTTATGTATATGATTAAATTAGCCCACATGGTTGACGATAAATTACATGCCAGATCAGTAGGTCCATACTCATTAGTTACACAACAGCCTTTAGGTGGTAAGGCTCAAAACGGTGGACAGAGATTTGGGGAAATGGAAGTTTGGGCACTTGAAGCATATGGTGCAGCTTATACATTAAGAGAAATCTTAACGGTTAAATCTGACGATGTTGTTGGTCGTGTCAAAACTTATGAAGCCATTGTAAAAGGTCAAAAATTACCTGAACCTGGTTTGCCAGAATCATTTAGAGTTTTAACAAAAGAATTACAGGCATTAGCTTTAGATATTCGTATGTTAGATAAAGATGGTCAAGAAATAGATGCAAGAAAGATTGAAGATGAAGAACGTCGTTTCCCAACTTCAATTGATACAACTCCTGAACAACCAGAAGTCACTGAAGAAGAAGTGGCTGAGGTAGAAGGTGATTTCTCTGAAGATGAAGAATCATTTGATGATTTGGATTCTGTAATTGATGAACTCTTCACTGATGATGAAGAAGAAAGTAACGAAGAATAGGAGGAAACAATGAATGGCAGATGTCAATAACTTTTCAGCAATCCAGATTGGATTAGCTTCTCCAGAAAAAATTCGTGAATGGTCTTATGGTGAAGTTAAAAAACCTGAAACTATTAATTATCGTTCTCAAAAACCTGAAAAAGATGGTCTATTCTGTGAAAGAATCTTTGGACCATCTAAGGATTGGGAATGTAGCTGTGGAAAATATAAGAAAGTCAGATATAAAGGCGTAATCTGTGATCGTTGTGGTGTCGAAGTCACAAAATCTTCTGTACGTCGTGAACGTATGGGACATATTGAGCTTGCGACTCCAGTCGCACATATCTGGTATTTAAAAGGTATTCCATCAAGAATGGGGCTTATTCTTGATATGTCACCAAAACAACTTGAAGAAATCATTTATTTCGTTTCTTATGTTGTCACTGATAAAGGAAGTACACCTTTAGAATATAAACAAGTTTTATCTGAAAGAGATTATCGTAACTGTTATGAAAAATTTGGTCATCAGTTTGAAGCCAAAACTGGGGCAGAAGCGATTAAAATCTTACTTCAAAAAGTTGATTTAGATGAAGAATTTGAATCAGTAACAAAAGATTTAAAAGAAGCACAGGGACAAAGACGTTCTAAATTATTGAAGAGACTAGAAGCTATTGAAGCTTTCAGAACTTCACATAATCAGCCTGAATGGATGATTCTTGATGTGCTTCCAGTTATTCCACCTGATTTAAGACCAATGTTACAGTTGGATGGTGGACGTTTTGCGACAAGTGATTTGAATGATTTATATCGTCGTGTGATTACACGTAATAATCGTTTAAAGAAATTATTAGAACTTGGAACGCCATCAATCATTGTCCAAAATGAAAAACGTATGTTACAGGAAGCGGTTGATGCTTTGATTGATAATGGACGTCGTTCTAAACCAATTACAGGTGCTGGAGGAAGACCATTAAAATCATTAAGCCATACGTTAAAAGGAAAACAAGGACGTTTCCGTCAAAACTTACTTGGGAAACGTGTTGACTATTCAGGACGTTCAGTTATCGCTGTTGGTCCAGACTTAAAAATGTATCAATGTGGTATTCCACGTGAAATGGCATTGAATTTATTTAAACCATTTGTGATTAGTGGATTAGTGAGAGAGCAGATTGCAACAAATATCAAAGCTGCTGAAAGATTAATTGATAAGATGGATGATGTGATTTGGCCAATCGTTGAAGAAGTCATCAAAGAACATCCAGTCTTATTAAACCGTGCGCCTACATTGCATAGATTAGGTATTCAGGCATTCGAACCTAAATTGGTTGAAGGACGTGCTATTCGTTTGCATCCATTAGTATGTCCAGCGTTCAACGCTGACTTTGATGGTGACCAGATGGCAGTTCACGTTCCATTAGGGGAAGAAGCTATTCAAGAAGCTAGACAGTTAATGTTAGGTTCTCACAATATCCTTGGACCAAAAGATGGAAAACCTATCGTTACACCTTCTCAGGACATGGTGTTAGGTAACTATTACTTAACATTAGAAGATGAAGGGGCTGTTGGTGAAGGAACTGTTTTTGCAGATGTTAATGAAGTTTTAATGGCATATGATGCAAAAACTGTACATTTACACACAAGAATTGCAATTAGAGGAAAATCTTTAAAGAATAAGACATTTACTGAAAAACAAAATAATAGCTATTTAATTACAAGTGTTGGTAAAATTATCTTTAACCAGATTTTTGATGGGGCATTCCCATTTATCAATGATTCTAGTAAAGAAAATTTAGTTGCAACACCAGATAAATATTTCGTACCAATGGGTACTGATATTAAAGCACATATTAAAGCACAACCTTTAATTAAACCATTGGGTAAAAAAGCTTTAGGAAACATTATCAATGAAATGTTTGATCCTACAAAAATTAGTGATACAACAGCGATGTTGGATAAATTAAAGGATCAAGGATTCTATTATTCTACAATTGCTGGTATTACAGTTTCTGTTTATGATATTCAGGTTCCACAAAGTAAATACGTTTTATTTGATGAAGCTGATGAAAAACTTGAAGTAATCAAGAAATTATATCGTAAAGGGAAAATCACTGATGAAGAAAGACATAATATCGTTATTAAGTTATGGGAATCTGTTAAAGATCAGGTTCAGGCTGTCGTTAAAGATGAGTTTGAAGCTGATGACCGTAATCCAATCTTCATTATGTCTGATTCAGGTGCCCGTGGTAATATTTCTAACTTTACACAGTTAGTAGGTATGCGTGGATTGATGTCTAATCCAAAAGGTGAAACAATTGAGTTGCCTATCAAATCTTCATTTAGAGAAGGTTTAACTGCATCTGAATTCTTCATCTCTACACATGGTGCTCGTAAAGGATCTACCGATACAGCCTTAAAAACAGCCGATTCAGGATATTTGACAAGACGTTTGGTTGACGTTGCTCAAGAAGTCATTGTTACTGAAGATGATTGTGGTACAGATCAGGGATTTGTTGTTACAGAATTGTACAATACTTCAGATAATTCGGTTATTGTGCCATTATATGACCGTCTAGTGGGACGTTATTCTCAAAAGGATATTGTTCATCCTGAAACAGGTGAAACGCTTGTTAAAGCTGGCGAAATGATTGATGAAGCGATTGCTAAGAATATTACTGATGCAGGTATTAAAGAAGTTGAAATTCGTTCTATTTTTGGATGTAAAGCGAAAAATGGAATTTGTAGAAAATGTTATGGTCGTAATCTAGCAACTGGTGAACAAGTTGAATTAGGAGAAGCTATTGGTATTATGGCGGCTCAATCAATTGGTGAACCTGGTACACAGTTAACAATGCGTACATTCCACATGGGTGGAGTTGCTGGTGGTGCCGATATCACTCAAGGTTTACCTCGTATTCAAGAGTTATTTGAAGCAAGAAATCCAAAAGCAAAATCTATTATTTCTGAAATTGATGGTGAAGTTTCTAATATCATTGATAACAATGGTAGAGCTGAAGTTGTCGTTTCTAACTTACTTGAAACAAAGAGTTATTTAACACCTTATGGTGCAAAATTAAGAGTTTCTGTAGGTGATGAAGTTGGTATTGGTTCTAAAATTACTGAAGGATCAATTGATCCAAAAGAATTATTAGCTGTTGCTGATGTCAAAGCTGTAGAAAATTATATCTTGAAAGAAGTTCAAAAAGTTTATCGTTTACAAGGTATTGAAATTTCAGATAAACACATTGAAGTTATTATTCATCAAATGTTGAAGAAGATGAGAATTGTTGAAGGTGGAGATACTGGAGCATTACCTGGTACTCATATTAATGTTCAAAAATTTACTGAATTAAATAAAGAAGCCTTAAAAGCTGGAAAACATCCTGCTGTTGCAAGACCAATCTTGTTAGGGATCACAAAAGCTTCACTTGAAACTGAATCATTCTTATCTGCTGCTTCATTCCAGGAAACAACAAAAATCTTAACAGATGCGGCTATTAAAGGTAAGGTTGATGAATTAAGAGGTCTTAAAGAAAATGTTATTATTGGTAAATTATTACCTGCTGGTACAGGATTAAGAGGACCTTTAAAATCACCTGAAACGATTGCTAGAGAGTTAGAAGAAGCACGCAAAGAAAAGGAATTAGAAGAAGCTGAACATTTACAAGCTGAAACTTTATCAGAAAGTTTGTTAAGCAGTACTGAAATTGATGAAGAATTTTCAACAACAGAATAAAATAAAGAAACAAGGTCTTAAAAAAGATCTTGTTTTTCTTTGATAAAAAGAGTAAAAAGTGTTGACTTTATAAATTTTGTCGTATATAATTGCTTTCGGTACTCGACTAAGAGTGCATTTTATCTCATCAAAAAATGAAACACCCGGAATTGTGTGTTAAGAAGAAAGGAAAGGAGAAAAACATGCCTACAATTAATCAATTAGTCAGAAAAGGACGTAGTGAAAAAACATCTAAATCAAAATCACCTGCGTTAAATAGAGGTTACAACTCATTATTAAAGAAACCAACTAATATTAGTTCACCTCAAAAACGTGGTGTTTGTACTCGTGTTGCCACTATGACACCAAAGAAACCTAACTCGGCTTTACGTAAATATGCCCGTGTTCGTTTATCAAACGGAATGGAAGTAACTGCATATATTCCAGGAATTGGGCACAACTTACAGGAACACAGCGTTGTGTTAATTCGTGGAGGACGTGTTAAGGACTTACCAGGGGTTCGTTATCATATTATTCGTGGTACTATGGACTGTGCTGGTGTAAAAGATCGTATGCAAGGACGCTCTCGTTATGGAGCTAAAAAACCTAAAAAATAAGAGATAGGAGGAAAAACTGATGTCAAGAAGAGGACGCGTAGCAAAAAGAGATGTACTACCTGATCCAATTTATAATTCTAAGGTAGTTACAAAATTAATTAACAATATCATGCTTGATGGTAAAAAAGGTGTTGCTCAAAACATCTTATATGAAGCATTTAAAAAAGTTGAAGAAAAAACTGGAAATCCTGCAATGGAAGTATTTGATCAAGCAATCAACAATATCATGCCTGTACTTGAATTAAAAGTAAGACGTATTGGAGGAGCTAACTATCAAGTACCTGTTGAAGTATCTCCAGAAAGAAGAATGACATTAGGATTAAGATGGTTAGTTAACTATTCTCGTTTAAGAAACGAAAAAAGCATGATTGATCGTCTTGCTAATGAAATTATTGATGCCTCTAATGGAACTGGTGCTTCTGTGAAAAAGAAAGAAGATACTCATAAGATGGCTGAAGCTAATAAAGCATTTGCACATTTCCGTTGGTAATATATGATTTAGAGGAAATATTTGAAAGGAGAAAAATATGGCTCGTGAATTTTCGTTAGAAAAAACTCGTAATATTGGAATCATGGCTCACATTGATGCTGGTAAAACAACAACAACTGAACGTGTTCTTTATTACACTGGAAAAATTCATAAAATTGGTGAAACACATGATGGTGCTTCACAAATGGACTGGATGGAACAAGAGCAAGAACGTGGTATTACAATCACTTCAGCAGCAACAACTGCACAATGGAATGGATACCGTGTTAACATCATTGATACTCCAGGCCATGTCGATTTCACTGTTGAAGTAGAACGTTCTTTACGTGTACTTGATGGTGCTGTTACTGTATTAGACTCAAAAGCTGGTGTTGAACCACAAACAGAAACTGTTTGGCGTCAAGCAACAACTTATGGAGTACCTCGAATTGTCTTCTGTAACAAAATGGATGCAACTGGGGCAGATTTCTTAATGTCTGTTGAATCTATTGGAAAAAGATTAGATGCTAACGCTGTAGCTATTCAATTACCAATTGGTGCCGAAGATACATTTGAAGGTGTTATTGACTTAATTAAAATGAAAGCTGTTCATTTTGAAGGAGCTAAGGGTGAAAACGTTGTTTATTCTGAAATTCCTGAAAATATGAAAGCTCAAGCAGAAGAATATCGTCAAAAAATGATTGATTCAGCTGCATCTTTTGATGATGATTTAATGATGAAAGTCTTAGAAGAAGAACCAGTTACTGAAGAAGAAATTAAAGCAGCAATCCGTAAAGGAGTATTAGCTGTTGAATTATTCCCAGTATTATGTGGATCTGCTTATAAAGACAAAGGTGTACAGTTAATGTTAGATGCTGTTATCGACTTCTTACCTGCACCAACTGATGTTCCATCAATTAAAGGTGAAGATGAAGATGGTAACGAAATCGAAAGACATGCAAGTGATGATGAGCCATTCTCTGCATTAGCATTTAAGATTATGGCTGACCCATTTGTTGGTAAATTAACATTCTTCCGTGTATATTCAGGACATATTGAATCTGGATCATATGTTTTAAACTCTTCTAAAGATAAAAAAGAACGTTTAGGACGTATCTTACAGATGCATGCTAATACACGTAAAGAAATTAGCGAAGTTTACGCTGGAGATATTGCTGCAGCTGTTGGATTTAAAAATACAACAACTGGGGATACTATCTGTGATGAAAAGAATTTCATTATCTTAGAAAAAATGGAATTCCCTGAACCAGTTATTGAATTAGCAATTGAACCAAAAACAAAACAAGACCAAGATAAATTAAGTAACGGTTTAGCAAGATTAGCTGAAGAAGACCCTACATTTAGAGTCACTACAAATCCTGAAACTGGTGATACAATTATTGCCGGAGTTGGGGAATTACACTTAGACGTTATCGTTGATCGTTTAAAGAGAGAATACAAAGTTGAAGCTAATGTTGGGGCACCACAAGTTGCTTATCGTGAAACAATTAGAAAAACTGCTGATTGTGAAGGTAAATTCGTACGTCAATCTGGTGGACGTGGACAATACGGACATGTATGGATTAAATTCGAACCAAATGAAGGTAAAGGATTTGAATTCGTTGATGCTGTAGTTGGTGGAACTGTCCCTAGAGAATACATTGGTTCTGTTAAAGCTGGTCTTGAAGAAGCATTAGATAATGGTATGATTGCTGGATATCCAGTATTAGATATTAAAGCAACATTATTTGATGGGTCTTACCATGATGTCGATTCATCAGAAATGGCATATAAGGTAGCTGCAAGTTTAGCATTAAAAGAAGCTGGTAAAAAATGTGATCCAGTTATCTTGGAACCAATTATGGCTGTAGAAGTCACTGCACCTTCTGAATACTTAGGAAGCGTTATGGGAGATATCTCTTCTAGACGTGGTATGATTGAAGGACAAGAAGAAAGAGGAAACGCTGTTTTAGTACAAGCAAGTGTACCTTTATCTGAAATGTTTGGATATGTTACTGATTTAAGATCATTTACACAAGGACGTGGAAATTACACTATGCAATTTGATCGTTATGAACCAGTTCCTAAGTCAATTGCAGAAAGTATTATTAAGAAAAATGGTGGAAATAATTAATCCACTAAAAGTATTGCATTTTTGAGATAAATCATTTAGAATGTATATGTAAAAATTTAATGAAATTTATATAGGAGGAAGCTTAAATGGCTAAAGAAAAATTTGACCGCTCTAAAGCGCATGTTAATATTGGAACAATTGGTCACGTTGACCATGGTAAAACAACTTTAACTGCAGCAATCACTACTGTTTTAGCACAAGAAGGAAATGCTCAAGCAATGGATTATGCTGCAATCGATGCTGCACCTGAAGAAAAAGAACGTGGAATCACAATCAACACTGCACACGTTGAATATCAAACAGCAACTCGTCACTATGCACACGTTGACTGTCCAGGTCATGCTGACTACATCAAAAACATGATCACTGGTGCTGCTCAAATGGATGGAGCTATCTTAGTAGTAGCTGCTACTGATGGACCTATGCCACAAACAAGAGAACACATCTTATTATCTCGTCAGGTAGGTGTACCTTACATCATCGTATTCTTAAATAAATGTGATATGGTTGATGATGACGAATTAATCGAATTAGTTGAAATGGAAGTTCGTGAATTATTAAATGAATACGGATTCCCAGGAGATGACACTCCAATTATTCGTGGATCAGCTTTAAAAGCATTAGAAGGAGATCCAAAATGGGTACCAGCTATTCATGAATTAATGGATGCTGTAGATACTTATATTCCAACTCCAACTCGTGATACTGATAAACCATTCTTAATGCCAGTTGAAGACGTATTTACAATCACTGGACGTGGAACAGTTGCTACAGGACGTGTTGAAAGAGGACAATTAAAATTAAATGACCCAATCGAAATCGTTGGTATTCATGAAACTCAAAATACAGTTGCTACTGGTATCGAAATGTTCCGTAAATTATTAGATTACGCTGAAGCAGGAGATAACGTAGGGGTATTATTAAGAGGTATCAACAGAGATCAAATTCAACGTGGACAAGTATTAGCTAAACCAGGATCAGTACATCCACACAAAAAATTCGTATGCCAAGTTTACGTTTTATCAAAAGATGAAGGTGGACGTCATACACCATTCTTCTCTAACTATAGACCACAATTCTATTTCAGAACTACTGACATCACTGGTGTTATCGAATTACCAGATGGTGTAGAAATGGTTATGCCAGGAGATAACGTAGAATTAACAGTTGAATTAATCCATGCTATCGCACTTGAAAATGGTACTAAATTCTCAATTCGTGAAGGTGGAAGAACTGTTGCTTCTGGAACAGTTACTGAAGTTATTGAATAATTTTCATGAAAAGGTATCTTATTGATACCTTTTTTGTTTACACTTTTTTATAAAAAGGTTATGATGTTAAGGTATGGAGGTGGAGTATGGAAAAATTATTTTTCTTTGATATAGATGGAACACTTATTGAATGTAATAAAGGTATATATCGTATCCCAAATGATGTCCGCTATGGGATGAATCAACTAAAGAAACAGGGGCATGATGTTTTTTTAGCGACTGGAAGATGTCAATGCTTTATTGTGGATGGAGTTATGGATTATCCTTTTAATGGTTATGTAACTTGTAATGGTGCTTATGTAGAATATAAAGGGAAAGAAATATATAAAAAGGTTGTTCCAAAAGAAGCTATTGAAAAAACACATCAGCTATGTGTTGAAAGAAACCTGGCATACTATTTTGAGGGGAATGATCATATTTATGTTTTAAATAAACAAAACCCTAAACATATTGAGTTTAAGAATAATTGGGGAATGAAAGATGAAATTATTATTGATTCATATCAAATTGATGAGATTGAAACATATATTGGGATGATTGTTTTAAATTCTCTTGATGATAGAGAAATAATGTATCAAACATTAACACCTTATTTTGATATTCAACAGCATCAAAGTGGATTATCTTTTGATTTAACTTTAAAAGGTGAATCTAAAGCAAAAGGAATACAAAAGCTTGTTGAAGCTTTAGGCAAAAATATTAAAGATACGATTGCATTTGGAGATGGACGAAATGATATTGAAATGATCTCTTTTGTTGGATTAGGAATTGCTATGGGTAATGCTGCTGATGAAACAAAAGCAGTTGCCGATTATATTACGGATAATGTTGATTGCGATGGTATATTGAAAGCACTTAAACATTTTTCTTTTCTTTAGTGTTTATAGTTGAAATTATAAAGTTGATTTGATAAAATAAATATACAGAGTAATTCTGAATTTGTTTGTTAAAGGAGAAATTGAAAATGGATGAACAAGAACAAGTAGTTATTAACCTTATCGTAAACAGTGGAAGTGCACGCAGCTCTGCTATCGAAGCTATTCAATATGCAAAAGCTGGTGATTTAGATAAGGCTGATGAATCATTACAAAATGCAAAAGAAACTGTAAATGAAGCACATCATGCACAAACTGAATTAATTCAGGCTGAAATTAGAGGAGAAAAAGCTCCATTAAACTTATTAATGGTACATGCTCAAGATCATTTAATGACTGCATTAGTTGTTATTGATTTAGCACAAGAATTTATTGATCTTTATAAAAAAATCAAATAATTAAAAGATTAGTGATTCAAGCAAAACCCCAATGACGGAGGATTAACTCAGTTAATGGGGTTTTATTTTTTAAATTTATGAGTGAATCTTTATAAAATTACAAATAAAAAAACATTGATAAATCCAATGAAAAATAGAATTTTGTAAAAAGAGGAATAAAAAAAACGAAAAAAAGTAAAAAAAAGACTTGCAAAGGTAGAGGATAGATGGTATTATAGATGAGCACTCGA
>NZ_CAXSKY010000023.1:0-47004 GCF_964238065.1 Clostridium sp. AUH-JLR23 | reverse complement strand
CTGTGCCCTCTCGTCGAGTGCTCATCTATAATACCATCTATCCTCTACCTTTGCAAGTCTTTTTTTTACTTTTTTTCATTTTTTTGTTTTTTGATGGTATTTTAGCTATTTTTCCACAAAAAAAGCCACTCCTAATCGGAATGAGCTTCTTATTTCAATCATAATAACAACTATAACTATTTCTTTTCTTGATAATGTACTGCTGCAGAAATTGCTGATATTAAAGTAGCTCGCAATTTCCCATCTTCTAATGCTTCTACACCACAAATCGTTGAACCACCTGGTGAACATACTTGATCTTTTAAAACTCCAGGGTGTAAATGTGTTTCCAATTGCATTTTAGCAGCGCCCATTAATGTCTGAGATGCCAATGTATAGGCCATTTCTCTTGGAACACCTTCTTTAACAGCACCATCTGCCAATGCTTCTATCATCATATAGACAAACGCTGGCCCACATCCACTCAATGTGCCAGCTGTTGACATTAAATGTGATGATACAACCTCTACCTGCCCAATGGCACTGAACATATTTTTGACAAATTCAAACTCTTGATCTTTTAATGAATGTTTCTCTTCAATTAATGACATTCCCTGCAAAACACGAACCGGTGTATTTGGCATAACAAAAATATGACGTGTAGAATCATCTAAAAATGTCTGATATCTATCAAAATCATATCCCAATGCAATAGAAATGATCGCTTTATTTTCTAACTTTTGAATATATGGGTCTAATACAGACTCAACAACTTGAGGTTTTACCCCAACAAATATGAATTCGCTACATGCAATCAATTCATCAATATCATGTGCCACATCAATATGATAAGAACGCATTTTTTCTGCTTTATTCTCATCAATATCATACACTATTATTTCATTTGCATTCAAAAATTTTGCATTGATTATTCCTAAAGCAATAGCACTCGCCATATTTCCAAAACCAATAAAACCTATCTTTTTCATCTTGTACCTCCATATAAAGAAAAGCTAACAAATTGTTAGCTTATAATTTACGATTTCTTAAAAAAGCTGGCACATCATCGTCGTCATCGTCATCATCATACATTGATGGTTTCACAACAGATTCAAATGAAGATGTCTGTTTAACTGGTGCAGGTTCTTCTTCATCTTCAAATCCAGTCGCAATAACAGTTACAATAACTTGATCATCTAATTGTTCATTAATAGCAACACCTAAAACAGTATTGACATCATTACCTACCGCTTCTCTAATTGTTGCAAGAGCCGTATTTGCATCATATAAAGTAATATTTGTTCCACCAGTAACATTAACAATTGCATCTTTTGCACCTGCAATAGACACATCTAATAATGGTGATGAAATAGCACGCATAGCAGCTTCTTCTGCTTTATTTTCACCATCACTCATACCAATACCAATAAGAGCAGAACCTCTATCTTTCATAACTGATGAAACATCAGCAAAGTCAAGATTAATAAATGCTGGAATAGCAATCAAATCAGTAATTGTCTGTACCCCTTGTCTTAATACATTGTCTGCTTCTCTAAATGCTTCACCCATTGGTTTACGACCAATAGCTTCTAATAAACGATCATTAGAAACAACAATAATAGAATCCACATTTTCTCTTAATTCAGCCAAACCACTTTTAGCCTGTCTTAAAACTTTAGGTCCCTCAAATGTGAAAGGTGATGTGACAACACCAACTGTTAATGCACCCAATTCACGTGAAATTTTTGCAACCACAGGTGCGGCTCCAGTTCCAGTTCCACCACCCATACCAGCAGCAATAAAAACCATATTGGCACCTGATAAAGCTGACTTGATTTCTTCTTCAGTTTCTAAAGCAGCTTTACGTCCAACTTCTGGATTACCACCTGCTCCTAAACCATGTGTCAATTCTTTACCTAAAACAATTTTGTTTTCAATATCAATTCCTTTTAAAATCTGTGCATCAGTATTGGCAACATAAAAATCAACACCTTTGACACCATCTTTAGCCATTCTTGCTACAGCATTGCAGCCTCCGCCACCAACACCAATGACTTTAATTTTTGCAACTTGAACAAAATCTAAATTCCCATCCATATTTCTATCCTCACTTTTATATTAATCTTCTTCACTAAATAAATTTTCAATGACTTTTGTCAATTTTCCTTTTTTCTTTGTATCCGAATTATAAGCAGTTTTTGTCTTTGTCAGACCTTTAAATCTAATACTCATTGTATTAGAAATATCTGGTAAAACAAGAGATGAATCCATTTGACCAAAAATCTTTAAACGGTCATTTAAATAATACATCATACCAAGACAAGAAACAAATGACATATCTCGTGCTCCTATCGTATCAGGACGATATGTTCTTACAGCACTATTCAACACTTGAGTTGCCACTTCATCAATAGCAGGCAACTCTCCACCGCCACCAACGATAACAGTTTCATAACTTCTTCCATCATTAATCACTTCGATTTTTGTTTTAATGATTTCCATAATTTCCTGAACACCATCAGTTAAGACCTGAGCCAGATCCTTTTGAGTAAAGTGTTTTTCTATATCATTTTGACTTGTCGTATGGATGACATCTTCATCACCAATATGAAGATCACATGTACCATATTTGACCTTATATAACTCAGCCTTATCCATTGGAATTTGCCATGATGTTGCAATCTTTCGTGTCAAATCATAACCACCAACATGGGCTTGAGCAATATATTTTAAATAACCATCTTCAAAAAAAGCAACAGTTGAGCTACGATATCCAATATCAATCAAAATAGCACCTTCTTGAAGATAAACAGCATCAAATGCCTCTTTAGCACACGCATAAGCATTAATTGTAATATCTAAAACTTCCACTCCGGCTTTTTCAACAGCATTAATATAACTATAAAGCAATTTCTTCTTTGTCGTTATCACTAACGATTCTACTTTTAATGATGCTGATTTTTCACCAATAGGAATATCTTTCATTGATTTCGTATCCAAATAAAACATTGCTGGAATGACTGAAATAACTTCTTCATCCTCTTTTAACGTAAAACGTTTAGAAAGTTTTAATGCACGTACAATGTCCTCACTTGTAATCTGATCCAAAGGAGAATTGACTTTTGTGATTCCATCACTTTGATAAATACAGGCATGAAAAGACGGTATACATAAAGCGACTTTTGAAATAGTTGCCCCTAAAGCCTTTGAAGCTTCGTCAACCAATTGTTTGATTTCACTCACAACAACAGGCATATTTTCAATTTGTCCTTTACGAATTCCATGGCTTGTGATTTTCTTGGCAAAAAGTACATTTATATTCGCACTTACAACCTCACCAACAAGCATTTTTACCGTTGCACTTCCTATATCTAATACAGCATAGATATTCTTCATATACGATTCTCCTTCAAAAAATACTTCTTTATTATTGTACCATAATTTTTTTCATAAGAAAATATATAAATGACGAAAAAGAGAACTACAAATCAAAAAAATAATGCACCAACAGATGCATTATTCACAATCTTTCATATAAACATAGTTTCCCTCAAAACTAAAAACACATTTATCTTTATAAACTTCTTTATTTGCTTCATAATCGAATTTATTTAATTGTTCAACCATGTCTTCAATACGCAGATATAAAATCTTACCATCATCCATAATGAATTTCAAACGTGTTTCATCAGCTTTTTGAGGATCATATATAATATCACTCGTTTGACTTTTTATAATTTCTGGAATATCCACATATTCCTTTGCAAATTCTTTTAATAATTGTAAGTCTTTAAACTTTGTTATTTGTGGTGTAGATTGCAATGATGCAATCAAATCTTTATCATCTGTTTCACTGACATTTCCCAATTCATCAATAACATATGTTTTTTTATCAATGACACAGTATGCGACTTTCTGAGCTTCTTCTACTTCTATTTGAACAGAACCTAGCAACGATTTTGTCACCTTTACCTTTTTAATGAAGGGCATTTTAGCTATCTCATCTTCTATTTTTCCAGTATTGACAAACAAAACGATATCTCCTTCATGAACCGAAATTGATTTTTCAATATCGTCCTTGGAAACTTCCTGTAACCCTGTTATATTAATATCATGTACACGAGATATATCACTTACAAAATAGCCAGCAATCAGCAGCATTACAAAAAGAATCAACACCACTTTAATCTTACGCTTTAATTTACGTTTACGTTTATCTTTCCTCAGTCGTAACACTTGATTTTCATCATGTTCATTATAATAATATTGTTGCTGGGACATACATATCACCTACTCCCAATTAATCAATATAACCTCTTTTTCTAATTCCACACCAAAACGATTAAATACACTCTTTTCTACAAGTAAAATTAAATCTAAAATATCCTTAGCACTTGCATATCCATTATTCACAATAAAATTAGAATGTTTAGGTGAAACCTGAGCACCTCCAATTTCATAACCTCTCAGTTCACATTCATCAATATATTGCCATGCTGGTTTTTGTTCTGGATTTCTAAAAATACTTCCTGCACTTGCAAAATTCCATGGCTGTGTTGCCATACGTTTTTCTTTACGCTTATCAAGAACATGCATAATATCTTTAGGATCACGTGAAGTCATTGTAAATGTTGCTTCAATTAAAATCCAATCTTTATGTTTTTGCAAAATAGACGTACGATAATCAAACTCCATCTGTTCTCGATTTAAAGTCACAAGTTCGCCCTTATCATTTAAAATAATTGCAGAAGTAAAAACATCACTAACACAATATTTATATGCACCGGCATTCATATACACGCCACCACCAATAGTTCCAGGAATACCTCCCATAAACTCAAAGCCTGATAGCCCTACTTTGGCAGCTTCATACGCTAAATAAATCATGCTCACACCTGCCTGAGCACGAATTTCAACACCATTGAAATGAACTTTATCTAAATTCTTTAATGAAAAAATAACACCTTCATATTCTTTATCTGAAAACAAAAGATCAGATCCTCTACCAATCACCATATGCTTAATTTGATGCTGACGACAATATTGAATCCCTCTTTTTAAAGCTTCAACATCCTGAATATAAACAAATAATCTGGCAGGTCCTCCTACTTTAAATGTTGTATGTTTATATAAAGGTTCATTTTCTAAAATCTCACCTAACTGCAAATCTACTAAATCATAAAATATATTTTCAAAATCCATGCTTATTTCCTTTCTAATGTCTTTAAAATCTCCTGATAAATATCTTGACAAGCATGTGGTTTTCCTAATTGACATGCATGAGCCTTTAACGAATTTAATACTGATTGATTTTTTAATAAATATCTAATTTCACTAACAAATCGATCCGCTGTTAAATCTTTTTCCAAGATCATTCGCGCTGCTTTTGCATTCACAAGTTCTCGAGCATTATATTCCTGATGATTCGCTACAACATAAGGACTAGGAATAATTAAAGAAGCTGCCCCTAAAGCTGTAATTTCAGCAAGTGTTGTCGCTCCAGCACGTGAAACAATAATATCACAGCTTGAAATCAAACTAGGCATATCATCAATATAATTGACCAAGTGAATCGAGTCATTTAAATCACTTAATTCCTCTTTCATTTCATCATAATATTTTTTACCTGTAACATAAATAACATCATAATCATCATATTGCATCTGTCGCAATGCTTCTTTCATCACACGATTCACTGATGATGAACCTAGACTTCCCATCACAATAACAACTGTCTGACGTTTGGCAGGAATGTGATAAAGATCATGAATATCTTTAAGTTCCTGATTTGTCACCACGCTAGCACGTGGATTTCCTAATAAAACAGTCTTATTGCTTGGAAATTCATTATACGCTTTTTGATAACAACATACAATCTTATTCACTCTTTTTATTAAAACTTTATTTGTTAAACCAATAATAGAATTCTGTTCATGAATCATTGTAGGGATTTTCAATCGAGAAGCAGCCATGACAATAGAAGCACTTGGATAGCCTCCAAATCCAATCACAATATCTGGCTGAAATTCTTTCAAGATTTGTTTTGATTCTTTTAATGATTTCATAAAAATGAAAGCATTTTTTAACTTTTGTAAAGGATTACCAACTAATCCTTTAACTGCCAATCCACGATACTGATACCCTAGTTCAGGAACAATTTGTGATTCTAAACGATCAGTTGTTCCAACAAATAAAAATTTAGCATTGGCATCTTGTGTTTTGATATACTCAACAAGGGCTAAAGCAGGATACAAATGTCCACCTGTTCCCCCTGCACTTACAATTATTTTCATTTCTCACCACTCCTAATTCACATTATAACATATCATGACAAGATTTCGAGATATTAATTAAAATTCCTATACTCATTAATGTTATAACTAAACTTGTACCACCATATGACATCAATGGCAAGGTTACACCCGTCACCGGAAATAATCCTACCACAACTCCCAGATTAATTAAAGTCTGAATACCGATCATCGAAATAATTCCAATCATCAAAAAGCCACCAAATAGATCAGGTGCATTTTGACTCACCTTTAAAACCGTCTTAAATAGACTGGTATATAATCCAATCACAATAATTCCCCCTATAAAGCCAAATTCTTCTGCTATAATCGCAAAAATAAAATCTGTCTGGGGTTCTGGTAAATAAAAATGTTTTTGAATACTTTTATCAAATCCAACGCCTAATAATCCACCTGGTCCAATGGCATATAGAGCCTGTATAGCCTGAAAACCACTGCCTAATGGATCCTGGAATGGATTTAAAAAAGACAATATACGCTCCATACGATAAGGAGCAGATAAAATCATAATCACAATTCCAATGACTCCCAGTATTCCCAACCCCACAAAATAACGAAAGGGAAATGGCGAAACAATCATCATCACAATGACGCTACATGCCATAACAACACCACTCCCAAAATCCGGCTGTAACATAATCAACAAAAAACCTAGTCCCAGCATAAGTAAAACTGGCAGGCTATATCTGATTTTTTTCATATGATAGTAATGCTTTTCCATATAAACCGCACTAAAAATAATAATACCAATTTTAAACAACTCACTTGGCTGCAATGCAAAAATACCAAAATTAAACCAGCTGCGACTCCCACCTCTGACAACCCCTAAACCTGGTATTAAGACAAGAATTAATAAAAGAAAACAGATGATTAAAATAAACTTATAATATTTTTTGTAAAGATGATAATCAATACGTGAAGTCACAAACATGGCTATAAAACCTAAAACAGCAAAAATCATTTGTCTTTTGATGTAATACAAAGCATCATCATATTTATAAAGTGCCCAAATATGAGAAGAACTATAAACACTTATTAATCCTATAATGACAATGATGATTGTTAAAATCGTGATTTTTTTTGTTTTCATGGTGGCACCTCCATCATTTTACTATATGAAAAAAAGACAAAAAAAGAAGATACATCTTCGCATCTTCTTATCTATAGATTTTTCATTGTGTTGATAAATGACGTGTATATTTAATCATTGATACACCAGCATAAATAGCCACAATGATTTCTGTCAATACCATAGCTAACCATAAAGCATTAGGATTTATAAGTGGCAGAATGAAAATCAAGACTCCACTGATGACCAATCCTCTAGAAACTGAAACAATAAAGGCACTTCTTGGTTTTAATATAGCCTGAAAATAATATGTTGAAAAAATATGAAAAGGCAATAAAAGGAATGATAAACCATAACATCTTATAATCCAAGGAGCTATTTTCATAATTTCAGGTGTTGGCATCATAAAAATACAAACAAATAGCATTGGCGCAAATAAAGACAATGCTGTCCATAAAAGGCTAAAAAATGCAACACTCATAAGTGCATATTTTAAAACTTCCTGAATACGTTGAGGTTGATGGGCACCAAAATTAACAGAAATAATAGGTTGCGCTGCCTGTCCCACACTATAGGCACAACATTGCACAAAAGTTGAAACATTCACAATAATACCATATACAGATAAAGCATTTGTTCCCAAATATTTCATAATCTGACGATTAAATAAGATTGTTAAAATTCCCATAGCCACATCAATAAAAAATGTTGAAAAACCAGTCACCGTTATTTGAGACAATCTAGCCATAAAATGTTTTGGTCTGACTAACTTTAAGGTATTGCTCTTTTTTTAAAAATGAGTGAGCATAACAAGTGTCGAAATGACTGCTCCAATAGCAGTCGCCAAACCTGCACCATAAATTCCCATATCAAACACAAATACAAAAACATAATCTCCAAAAATATTAAATATCCCTCCAGAAAGGACACCCGCCGTTGCAAGAGCCGGATCATTGTCATTACGTAAATACGCTGCTAACATCTGATTAAACAAAAAGCATGGCACAACGAATTGAATCGGTTTGAGATAACTTAAACCAAGTGGAAGTAAATTTTTTTCAGCTCCAAAAATGTTAATAACGGCTGATCAAAAACAACAATAACAAACCATGATAGTAAAGCTAATAATATAGAGCCTATCACTGAAACAGTAAAAACTTCCCCTGCTTCATCATCTTTTTGAGATCCCTGTCCTTTAATTGTACTAAAAATAACTGCTCCACCTATTCCCATTAACAAGCCAAGGCTATAAATAATATTCCATATTGGAGCAACGACCGTCAAAGCAGCTGTTCCATCAGGACCTTGATATTGTCCAACCATGGCCATATCTACAATTGAATAAATAGAAGTGACTAATGCACTTCCAAAAGCAGCAGCCAAATATTTAAAATATATTGGTCTTATCTTTCCGTGAATAAAATCCATATAATCCTCCTTTTTTGTAGAAATAAAAAACTGGATAAGAAACAGGTATTTCAACCTGTAGCCTTATCCAGCTCACCATTTCTCATGAATGGCTCACCTTCCGAGCAAGCACTCACATTTTATCACATATTTCTCATTCGTCAAGTCATAGTCACAATGATTTTGACTTTTATAAACTCCTTTGACTATAAATTCCATTCATTAATAATCTGTTTAAAAACTCTTCCTCTTTCTTCATATCCACTAAATTCATCATATGAACTTGTTGAAGGGGATAATAATACAACATCTCCTTCATGAGCTATTTGTTGAGCCTTTAAAACAGCATCTTTCATATGTTCAACAACAATTGTATTGTCTATATGCATTTCTCTAGCAAATCTTTCCTTTGCCTCACCAAAACAAATAAGCGTTGAGATCTTTGAAGCATAAGATGCCATCTCTGTTAAATCCAGACCTTTTTCATGACCACCCATTAATAATATAACCGGCTGTTTAAAAGCTTTTAAAGCAATAATTGCTGCATCTGTATTTGTCGCTTTAGAATCATTATAATATTTAACACCGTGATATTCTCTTACAAATTCTATACGGTGTTCTACTCCCTGAAAAGAAGCCAAAGTATCATGAATATCTGATAAAGACACATGACTTAATGCACAGGCAATAATCGCAATCATCATATTTTGAATATTATGATCACCTACTATTTTTATTTCATCCAAATCAATAACATGATTTCCTTTATAATAAATCGCTTGATTTTGAATCATACAATCAGCTGGTTTAGTTAAAGAAAAAGTCACTCTTTGAGCCAAAACAGGATATTTTCTTAAATAACTCTGCAAGATTTCATCATCCAAATTTTCAATAAAATAATCTTGCTTATCTTGATTCATATAAATACGTGTTTTAGAAGCATAATATTCATCCAGTGAAGCCATATAATCCAAATGATCTGGAGTCAGATTTATAATTGTAGAAATATGTGGATGAAACTTTTCAATATCTAATAATTGAAAATTAGACATTTCTAAAACCACATCATACCCATCACGATGAAGCAAATCATTGTCTAGAACACAAGAGGAATAAGGTATACCCACATTACCTGCCAAACAAGACAAATGATGGGCATGTTTTAAAATCTCATCAATTAATGTCACTGTTGTTGTTTTCCCATTTGTTCCTGTAACAGCAATATAATTTTGCATTTTAGCAACTTGATAAGCCAGTTCAATTTCAGTATAAACTGGAATTCCTCTTTCTTTCAACCTTAAAACAAATGGTTTATGATAATTAATTCCTGGATTTTTCACAACAAAATCAAAATCTCTTTCAAACAGTTCTTGTGGATGTCCTCCTGTAATCATCTCGATACCACGATGCACATATTCATCATAACAAGCAATCTTTTCACGACTAGCATATTCATTCACTGTGATAGTTGCATGTAATGCAGTCAATAATTCGACTGCTGCTTGACCACTTTTAGCCAATCCTAAAACTAAAACTTTTTTCCCGTTCAACATATTACATAACTCCTAAAACAATCCCAATAATTCCACAAATAAAACCTAAAAACCAAAATGAAATGACAACTTGTTGTTCACTCCATCCAAGCATTTCAAAATGATGGTGAATAGGTGCCATCTTAAACACACGTTTGCCTCTTGTTTTGAAAGATACAACCTGAATAATCACTGATAAAGTTTCAATCAAGAAAACACCACCAATTAAAATAAACAGAAGTTCCTGACGTGTTAATACAGCCAAAGCTGCTAAAAATCCACCTAAAGCTAATGAACCAGTATCTCCCATAAAAATACGTGCAGGATGATAATTAAAACACATAAATCCTAGTAATGTTCCCACCACTGCCATAGCATAGATGGCAATGTCATAATCTTTATTCATAATCGCAAAAATAACAAAAACAGAAATCGCAATCATCGAAAGTCCTGTTGCTAGACCATCTAATCCATCTGTTAAATTCACCGCATTGCTGCCCGCTGTAAACATAAAATATACCAAAATAGGATATAACCATCCAATATCAATTTCTATATGTAATAAAGGGATAGAAATTGCAGTATCAAATCCAGGTATAAAAAACTTAGCTAAAATATAAAAAGCAATGGCCACAACTGATTGTAATGTATATTTATATAAAGGTTTCAATCCATCATTTGTCTTTCTGACAACAATTAAATAATCATCAATAAATCCAACCAATCCAAAACCTACAAAAGAAAAAGTTAAAAGATGTATATAAGGATTATTTAACGAAGTGAAATTCAAAATATAAACCACAACTACAGCACATAAGATAAAGACAATTCCACCCATTGTTGGTGTACCACCTTTTGCTTTATGCGACTGTAAACCTTCTTCTCTTTCTACCTGTCCAAATTTTAATTTTTTTAAATATTGAATCGCTTTTGGCATAACAGCCAACACCAAAATAAATCCCACTAAAAAGTTCAAAACAATTCTTAAAAAGACCATATTAAACATAATAAGACTCCTTTACCACTTTTATCTTTTTTACAATATATCATATTTTCCACACAATAACAACAATCAAAAAAGTCCTCTCTATTTATAATTATCAATATTTATCGACATAATATTTTTTTATTATTTTCTTTATCTTCAAACCATTTTCTATATAATGTTGACTAGGAGTGAGAGAAAATGAAAAAAGCATTTAGTAATGAATTATATGTAGAACTACAATCTAAACACATTCAAGAAAGAATTGCTCAATTCGACAATAAATTATATCTAGAATTTGGGGGAAAACTTTTCGATGATACACATGCTTCTCGTGTTTTACCTGGTTTTGAACCCGACAGCAAGTTAAAGATGTTATTAACTTTAAAAGATAAAGTAGAAGTGATTATCGCTGTTTGTGCTAAAGACTTAGAAAGACATAAAATGCGAAGAGATTTAGGTATTTCATATGATGATGAAGTTATTCGATTAATTAATGAATATGAAAACGTTGGATTATATGTAGGAAGTGTCACAATTACACAGTACCAGCATCAAAATTCTGCCGATACTTTTAAAACAAAGCTAGAAAAACGTGGCATTAAAGTTTTTATGCAATATCCTATCGAAAATTATCCTCATAATGTTGATCATATTATTTCACCAGAAGGATTTGGTAAAAATGATTATATTATCACGACAAAGCCATTAGTTGTTGTAACTGCTCCAGGTCCTGGTTCAGGAAAAATGGCAACATGTCTATCTCAGCTTTATCATGAACATCTTCATGGCATTCGTGCTGGATATGCAAAATTTGAAACTTTCCCAATTTGGAACTTACCATTAAAACATCCTGTTAACCTTGCTTACGAAGCAGCAACCATTGATTTGAATGATGTCAATATGATTGATCCTTTCCATCTTGAAAAATATGGAGAAACAACTGTCAACTATAATCGTGATATTGAAATTTTCCCTGTATTAAATACAATGTTTAAGAAAATTTTTGGAGAATCACCATACGCTTCTCCTACTGACATGGGAGTCAACATGGCTGGTTATGCAATTATTGATAATGAAGCGGCTAAAGATGCCAGCTGTCGTGAAATTGTACGTCGTTATTATCATGCGCAAGTTGATTATTTAATGGGTAAAATCAATGATCAGTCTTTAGAAAAAATGCAGATGTTATTATCTCAGGCAGGTGTCGATGCGAAAAACCGTAAATGTGCCATTGTGGCCAGAGAAGTTGCAAAGACACGTCAAGGTCCTGTCTGTGCAATAGAATTAAATGATGGTCATTTAATCAGTGGGAAAACATCATCATTATTACGTGCTTCCAGTGCAGCTATGTTAAATGCATTAAAATATTTAGCTAGTATTGAACAAGATATTGAATTAATTTCACCAACTATGCTGCATTCTATTCTATCTTTAAAAAATGACTATTTAAATATGAAAACACCATTATTGGATATTGATGAAGTCCTTTTAACACTCACCATTGCTTCAGCTCAAGACCAGAATGCTAAAAAATGTCTAGAAGCTCTTCCTTTATTAAAGGACTGTGAAATTCATTCAACTGTCATTTTAAGTAATAAAGATACAGAAACATTAAGAAAACTCAAAATGAACTTAACTTGTGATCCTAAGCATGCCAGTGCTTAGGATTTTTTTATAGAAAAAGAACCTATTTTTTTAGGTTCATTTGCATCATTTGCTGATATTCACTAGCTACACTTTGATAAAGTCTGGCAAATGTATAATCAACATTATATTGTGTTAAAACAGCTTTATAAGGAATATGTGGTATTCCTTTCATTCTAAACAATTGTAATAATAAATCTAATTGTTCATCTTTATTTAAAGCAAAGAAAACAAAAGGTTGATCCATAGATGAAGAAGGCAACATCTGTTCCTGATATGTATAACCATCCATATTTAATAAATAACCCATTTTCTGATATAGATGCTGTATAGAAATATCTCTTACATCAATATCTAATTCATTTGCTATTTCTTTTATCTTTCCTTTGATATCATCACTTAAACGATATATTAAAATTGTATCTTTCATAATAATCCTTTCTTATTGTTCCAAATCGCCTAATTCTGTTTCAATTTTTTCATTATCCATGAATTGATCAATATATTCACATGCCTGTGTAATAGACAACTCATTAGGAATAATGACAGATGCATTCATTCCCACTGAATAACATGGCATAGAAGCACTATCACCTATAATCTGATAAGACTGAATATCCCAATTTGGCATTTGAGATAACTGCATTTGAACAAGCGCATTCATTTCGTCACTTGGCATATTGGTTTCAATACTTTGACTGATTGTATCCAAAACTTGTGAAAAAGATGTTAATATTGCTGGTGAGCAAACTTTTTTTACAATAGCCGAAATCATGCGTTGCTGGTTTCTTCCTCTTGCAAAATCTCCATCAACAAATGATTTTCTTTCTCTTACAAAAGCCAATGCCTCCTTGGCATTCAGATGATTTTCTCCTTCTTGAATCTGATAGCCACCAATCTTTGTTGTAAATTCTTCTGGAGAATGAACTGTCACACCACCCAATGCATCTACAATATCCATAAATGATGTAAAATTCATACGCACATAATAATTAATATCCTGATCAACCATATCTGTTAAAGTATCAATACTTTCCTGTAATCCATACATTCCTGTATGCGTAAATTTATCATATTCACCATTTCGATGTAATGGATAATAAATATCACGGGGAATACTAATCAATAATATTTGCTTGGTTGTAGGATTAATACCTACCAACATATTCACATCACTACGTGATACAGCCGTTAAATCTCCATATTCATCATTACCACTAATATAAACCAAAAATGGTTTTTCAGTCACATCAACACTTTTCGCATTCACCGCAGCTTCATCACGTTTAACCTGAAAAATAACACGTGTATCATCAGAAAAACTTTCTTTTTCCTGCTCAACCAAGCTTCTAAAAGCTTCATCTAAAATAATAGCGTCAACATCTTTCTGATATAATTTTGTAACCAGCTGATGAAAATCAGATGAATCATCTAAAGAAATCTGTCCCACTTCTTTTTCTATTTGCGATACCGTATAATCCATTGTTGATTCATCCACATAAGAAACATGTGAAAGTAAATGTTCAGGTAGCTGATATTCATTCTTAATTGGTGAGTCTTTTAAAACAATAACAGAAATAGCACGTGTCTGAAACTGTTCATCACCAAGCAAATCAACGACTTGCCCTGTTCTATAAACATAAAATGAAGCAACAACCATCAAACAACTTAAAACAAGGCTCAAAAACTGCGTCAATAAAGAACGTTTACTTCCCTGTTTTTTATAGAAAATCAAGAAATATTCTCCCACCATCAAAGCAATGAGAATAACTCCAACTATCATCATATATTTCATTGGTATAAAACGAATAAAATACATCGTTGATAGTAAAACTATAGACATCAAAAATTGAATACTATATACAATACGACGTATATATTTATTATCTATTTTTTTCATTATGACACATCCTTTTCGATAGGGTATCATATTTCGACATTTTTATCAACGAATTCTACCGTTACAGTTTGCATTTTCCTAAAAAATCATGTAAAATATTTGCCAATATCAACAGAAAGGGTGATTTCATGAACGTTAATACAATACTTCATTATGTTGACTTACGTGGTGATCTTTTAGCCAGTCAATTTCCCTATAATGAAATTGATGCCCTGATATTTAGTGAGCTGGCTTATGTTTATCTTGATGATATTTTCAACGACACAAAACCCATCACTTTACAACAAGCCTTTCAAAAATATCAACAAAGAAACGCCACATTGACACCTGAAAATTTAAAAAAGATTCTTGTCCCTAGTCATGAACTTTTTGAAAAAATGGCTCACAGTCCTCGTTATCAAAACATTCAAATTTTAAACTATGTCAATGATGTCAATAAAGAACTGATCAAACAGTTTGCAGCATTGGCTTTATTATTAGAAGATGGTCGCATTGTGATAGCCTATCGTGGTACCGATGATTCACTGATTGGCTGGCATGAAGATTTTTTAATGCTTTGTGAAAAAGTTGTACCTGCTCAAGAATCATCTGTACATTTTCTAGAAGAGATTGCCTCACAGAATATTACTTCTTCATTGATGCATGACTTAAAAAATAAATTCCTAGCGCCTTCTTTATGGCAACGTTTAAAAAAACATTTTCAATACCGTCAGCATCGTCCATTATGGTTAGTAGGACATTCTAAGGGTGGCAATTTAGCTATCTTTGCTGGATGTTTTTGTCATCAGCATATTCAAGATCGTATTATTCAAATTGATAATTTTGATGGCCCCGGTTTTCAGGATGAAATCATTCAATCAAAGGCTTACCAAAACATGCTTCCCCGCATTCATAGCTATATTCCTCACTATTCATTTTTTGGTATTGTTTTAGGTCATGAAGAAAACTATACCGTTGTCAAAAGTCAGGAAACAGGCATGATGCAACATAATGCTTATTCATGGCAAATCAATGCCCATCATTTTGAATGTGATGAACTGTCATATGAAAGTGTTCAATTTGCTATTAAAGTTATCCTTTTCTTAGAAAAATTAAGTTATGAAGAAAAACATCAGTTTGTGGAAGCGATGTTTTCATTATTTGACAATTTAAATTTATATAATTTTTCTGATTTATCACACATTTCCTATAAACATATCATGAATGGCATTAAAGAAATCACTTTATTAAAACCCAAAACACGTAATATGCTTTTAGAAGTTTTACATATGTTATGGCTAGAAGCCAAAAAGATCAAAAGAGGGCATTGACAAAATCATTTGTCTGCCCCTTTTTTATAAATCATCTTCAATTGCACTCGATTTGGCATATGCTGTTGATTTTGCCTCAAAAAAATCTGTTTTAATTTGATTAGCCTGACTATAAAGATTTACCCACTGCATTGCTTCTGGTTCATCCTGATAACCTTCAAAAAGCGGTTCAAACCCTAGTGAAGTCGCACGTAAATTACCCAAATAATGAATGTAATCACTGACCATAGTCATGGTTAACCCTTCAATGCGATCACCTATCACATATTGTGCCCAGGCTATTTCCTCCTCAACACCACGTTTTAACATTTGACGATAAACAGCTATTTTTTCATCATCAAAGAGTTGTGGTTCTTCTTTTTGTAATTCTAAAATCATATTCCTGAATAACCATAAATGTGTATTTTCATCACGGTTAATATAACGTATTTCCTGTGCTGAACCAGACATTTTTCCCATTCTTCCTAAATTATAGAAGAACATAAAACCACTATAAAAATAAATACCTTCTAAAATATAATTTGCCATAATCGTTTTCATTAAATGAAATGCATCTTTATGCTGTAAAAAATCATTATATTGTTCACCAATAAATTGATTACGTTTTAATAAATGTTCATCATATTTCCATTGATATAAAATTTCATCACGTTTATCTGGTGAACAAATTGTATCTAACATATAACTATAACTTTGTGAATGTACAGCTTCCTGAAACGCCTGAATTGTTAAACATAAATTAATCTCATTGGCTGTAATATATTCTCCAATATGTGGTAAATTCGCTGTTTGTAAAGAATCCAAAAACACAAGAAACGATAGAATTTTATCATAAGCCTGTCTTTCTTCATCTTTCAACAAACGATAATCTTTGACATCTTGAGTTAAATTGATTTCTTCAGGTATCCAAAAATTATTCATTGCCTGACGATACCAGTCATGTACCCATTGATACTTCATATGATTAAAATCATTCAGATTCGTCGTATTTCCATTAATCATACGACGTTTTCTTACATCAATATCGCCTTGTGCATTAAATAATGCCTTTGCTTTTAATTCCATAATTCCTCCCTCTATGCACTGCATGATTCACATTCTTCAATTTCTAAAGATTGACTTCTTACGTAGTAAATCGTCTTAACATTATTTTCATATGCTAAAATATATAAATTTAAAAGTTTTCTAAATGTAAATTCCTGTGTCATATAAATATTTAATGACTGCGACTGATCAATATGTCGTTGTCGAATCCCAGCAGCTTTGATTAGCCATTCTTGATCCATATAATGTGCATTTTTATATAACCAGAATGTTTTTGGATTTAAATCTGGTGCCACTCTTCGCATCATACTTCCTTTTTTCTCTTCAATAAAGAATTTTTTCATGATTGGATCAATAGAAGCTGTTGTTCCAGCAATAATAGATGTAGAAGAAGTGGGTGCAATAGCCATTAAATAACCATTACGTAAACCATAACGATGAATCATGGTTTCTAATTGTTGCCACTCTTTAGATTGATAATGACGTTTTTGAAAATACATACCGGTATCATAATCACTACCCTCAAAACCGTGATAACGACCTTTTTCTTTAGCCAATAAACATGATGCTTCTAGTGTATAGTAATTTATTTTTTCATATAACTGATCAACAAATTCTAAATGCTGTTCACTTTCAAAAGGAATGCCCTTTTGGCATAACATATGATGATAACCACTTGTTCCTAAACCAATGGCACGATATTTCTGATTCGTTATTTGAGCAAATGGTAATGGGTAATCATTCAAATCAATAACATTATCCAAAGCTCTCACAACAACATGAATAATATGTCTTAACTCTGCTTCATCATCAACATTTATTTTTCCTAATGTTAAGGATGCAAGATTACACACTACAAAATCTCCTGGTTTTGTTTTTTCAACAACGACCTCTTCCCCATCAACATGTATAACTTCCTTATCTAAAAAAGTCATAGCACTCATGTTTTGCGCAATTTCACTGCATAAATTACTACAATAAATCATACCTTGATGATGATTAGGATTCATTTCATTGACACGATCACGATTAAAGGCAAAAGGTGTTCCTGTTTCTACCAGCGATTTAATAATCAATCTGACAACTTCTTTGACACTCATGACTCTTTTAGAAATACGTTCATCCTGGATACAATCTAAGTAACGCTCCTGCCATTCTTGACCATAATAATCTTCTAAATGATAACCCTTGATCTGATAAACTTCATGAGGACACATCATATACCATGGGGCATCTATATCATCTCTGGCCAATTGCCAAAATAAGTCTGGATAGCAGACAGCTGGAAAAATATCATGCGCCTTCATGCGATCATCTCCATTATTTGTACGAATCTGCAAAAACTCTGGCAAATCTTTATGCCAGACGTCTAAATAAACAGCTGCTGCTCCCTGTCTGACACCTAACTGATCAACAGCAATCGCTGTATCATTAACCAGTTTCAGCCAGCGAATCACACCACCAGCTGCACCTTTATAGCCACGAATATCACTGCCATTCGCCCTGACTTTTCCAAAATAGAGTCCCATACCTCCACCATGTTTAGAAACTTGAGCAAAATGATCTAAACTTTTATAAATACCATCCAATGAATCATCAACAACATCAATAAAACACGAACTCATCTGATGGAATGGTTTTCTGGCATTCGCCATTGTTGGTGTTGCCATTGTCACTTTAAGTGTACTTAAAATATCATAAAATTGTTTTGCCCAATAAACACAATCATTTTCTAGCATCGCTAAATGCATCGCAATCCCCATAAACATTTCCTGTGGTGTTTCTAAAACATGATGATCATGATCTCGAATCAAATAACGTTTATATAACATATCTAAACCACTATAATTCAATAATTCATTACGTTGATCTTGAATGTATTGTGATAATTCTTCAATTTCATCAGATTGATAATGTTCTAAAATATAATTTCCATAATATCCTTCTTGTGTTAAATATTGAATTTTTTGATAAAAAGTTGAAATTCCCAACATTTCATTGCGACATTGAACCTGACAAATGATATCATATACCAAAAAACGACCTGCAATCATTTCCCAGAAAGGTTCCTCAACACTTGTCAGTTCATCACTTGCCTGAATCAAACTGATCAAAGCTTCATGAGAAGTCATACCTTCTTTATAAAACGTACTCCACTTTTCATAAAGACGCTGTAAATGCTCTCTTCCAATCGCAAAATCCTGAATCATTTTATAAAAAACATCTTTTAATTTTTGATGACCTATTTTATCTAAAAATAGTGTGATCATATCTTCATTCATATCCATTTTTTTCACATCCTTGAAGGCATTGTATCACAGCATAAAAACATTTGACCACTTATATGCCTATAAAAATTCTCATATCATTTCATTGGTAATTTAAAAATTATTATGTTATGATAATGACCTATTGGAGGTAAATATGTTACATATACTTGAACATTCTTTAGAAGATTTAATACCTATGCTTCCATTTTTATTTCTGACTTATCTATTAATGGAATATATTGAACATAGAAATAATCAGAAGTTTGAAAACCTTTTGGCACGTACGCAAAAATTAGGACCACTGATTGGTAGTCTTTTAGGAATCATCCCTCAATGTGGATTTTCTGTCATTGCCAGTGGATTATATATGAATCAAAGTATCAGTTTAGGAACTTTGTTAGCTGTTTTTATTGCTACAAGTGATGATGCTATTCCTATTTTAATTGCCCAACCAAAACAGGCACAGACATTATTTGTGATTATTAGTTTAAAAATCATTGTGGCAATTGTTGTTGGTTATCTGGTGGATGGATTAATTCAATCTCATCGTCTTTCTAACAATCATAGCTTACATGATATACATGAACACTGTAAAGAAGAAGAACATGGACATGGTATTATTTATTTAGCTTTATTACACACTTTCAAAATCTTTGTTTTTGTCTTTATTGTTAATTTTGCATTAACATGGCTGATTGAAGAAATTGGTGCAGATACATTGAATTATATTTTAGTTCATGGTTCTATTTTTCAACCTGTTATCGCTGCTCTTACTGGCTTTATTCCTAACTGTGCAGCAAGTGTCATCTTATCACAGCTCTATCTTGATCAGGTCTTAAGCTTTGGTTCTTTATTTGCAGGACTTATGACGAGCACAGGACTTGGTTTACTTGTCTTGTTACGTATGTATGATAATAAAAAAGACATTTTAAGAATTGTTCTTATCATGTTTGTAAGTGCAACGATTATAGGCATTTTTCTACAATTATTTTAAAACCGTAGGCTTTCGTCTACGGTTCTTTATTTATGATAATCTTTGACATCTTCTAATAAAAACTCATGGTTTTGAGGCTGTTTTCTTTGAAATTCATGAAAATGTTCTTCCGTTACAGCTTTCACTTCTAAAGCCAGTTCTCGTGACGACATACGACGTGCTCCTCGTCCAATGACAATGGACTGCTCCAAAGCATCAGAAGTTGCAACAACAACACGATAATCACTTGCTAATTGATGGGTCACACGTTCAATATACATATCTGCAGTTTGGGCTTCTTTGGTATAAACAACATAAACATTATGATGCTTTTCTTGACTCCCTAGATTTTGTTTCACCTTATAAGCATCAAAAACAATAATCATAAGGCATTGTTTATACCCCTGATAATTACTAAGTATATCAATCAGTCGATCACGTGCAACACCTAAGTTTGTGCTTGCTAAATCTTTGAGTTCTGGCCACGAATGAATAACATTATATCCATCAACCAAAAGGCATTCAGGTTTCATTTTAACACTCATAGATGTTTCTTGAGGCTGATGCTGACGATAATAATCATCAGCTAAACGACGTTTGATAGGTCCATATGTTTTTTGAAAGATAGCATCCAATTCTTCATCTTCATTTTGATATTGTGGTGCATCATGATATGTATGATGCGTATTTTTATTTTTTGTATATTGATAAGGAATATGCATATATTGCTCAACTTCATCCCATGCCACATAAAAACCTGCTCCATGTTGACAAAAGACTGAACCTGTTGGATGAGCCTGATCTGTTTCACTATCATATCCTTTTTGTTTTATAATGTCTTCTTGATTATGACAAGGAAAATACCCTTTCATATGGCAGATCATGCGTCCTTTACCTTTTGTTAAAGCAATCACTTCTTGCTGATAATCTTGTAAGCAGGCCACTGGCCCTTCACCATATAAATCAATACTATCAATCTGTTCTTCAATTCTCACTTTGGTGTGCCTTTTTTCCATATCATACAAAACACGACTCAACGCATCTTTAGGTATATGAATATGAATATCATAATATGGTTCCAATAAAATAGATTTTCCTCTTTTTAACCCATGACGAATCGCACGATATGTAGCTTCTCTTAAATCACCACCCTCAGTATGTTTTTGATGAACTTTCCCTGCTATTAAACTGATTTTTATGTCAGTTATAGAAGCTCCTGTTAAAACACCTGGATGTTCTATTTCTTGACAATGTGTCATAATCAAACGCTGATACTGTAATGGCAGCTGATCTGTTGTACATTGACTTTCATAAACCAGACCACTCCCTTGAGCAAGTGGTTCCAATAAGACATGAACTTCTCCATAATGACGCAATGGTTCAAAATGTCCAACGCCCTCCACTGGTTCACTAAGTGTTTCTTTATACAAGATTTCACCATGATCAAAACTGACTTCCTCATGAAATCTTTCACGAATGATATTTTGTAAAACTTCAATTTGAATTTCACCCATCAATTGAATATAGATATCTTGTGTCTGTGACATATATGTCACATGTAATGTTGGGTCTTCTTGAGCTAAAGTCTGTAGATTCTTTAACATTTGGTGCTGATCACAATGAGGAGATAAAACAACACGATAAGTCATGTAAGGCATCATCACAGGTTGCGTGAATGTCTGATTTGTAAGTGTCATTCCTGGAAGAAAACTTTTTAAACCTTTTAAAGCAACCACATCTCCTGCCTTTGCTTCTTGTAGCAACGTATATTTTGGTCCCTCATATAAACGAATCTGATCAATTTTTTCATCATGAATCTTTTCTTTCACATGCAATGTTCCACCAGTTATTTTTATATGTGTTAAACGATTGCCGTGTTCATCATGACTCACTTTGTAAACAAAGCCATCCAATGAATCCTTATATGTTGGTTCTATGGTATAGGTATCTAGTAAATCTAAAAAAGCGCTGACCCCTTCATTTTTTAAAGCTGAGCCAAAGAACACTGGAAAAATTTGTCTTTTCATAATACATTCTTGAATATGTCCCAAATCAATCACTTGATGGTCCATATATTCTTCCAACAATGTTTCATTAACGAGAGCCAGATTTTCATAAAGCTGTGTTACTGGCATCGAGAAATCTAAACAGTTTTCATGATATTTTTCTGTCAATTCTTGAAATAAGTATTCACGAGAATAAGTTGTCTGATCCATCTTATTCATAAAAATAAAAGTGGGAATATGATAATGTTCTAATAAATGCCAAATTGTTTCACTATGTGACTGTATACCATCCATTCCATTGACCACAATAATCGCATAATCTAGAATGTGTAAAGTTCTTTCCATTTCAGCTGAAAAATCAACATGGCCTGGTGTATCTATCAAAACAAACTGTGTATCTTTCCATGGAAACATCGCCTGTTTAGAAAAAATAGTAATGCCACGATGACGTTCCTGTTTGTCATAATCTAAAAATGTATCTTGATGATCTACACGTCCCAATTGTCGTATCTGTCCTGAAAGATAAAGCATACTTTCAGACAACGTTGTTTTTCCTGCATCAACATGTGCCAATATGCCAATCACAATTTTTTTCATATCATTGAACCTCCCAACCTTGAAGAATTATTATACACTATTTTTTTATGAAATACATCTTTTCATCTACCAAAAATATGTTAAAATATCCTAGAAAGAAGGGATATTATGTTTTTTAGACTTCATGTTATTATTTCAAGTGAAAATGAAAAAGATGAAAAACTGATTAAAGATTTACTTTACCAAATAAGACCAACATTGTCTATTTCACCTGCTAGAGAATATGCTGGTCTTAAAGATCATAGTGAATTTTATGCAACAGACGATATCACACCAGATCAAGTTCAACCCTTATTAGATCAATTGAATAATGATTGGGATGGTACACAGGATGATTGTATCTGTTATGGATTTAACACAAAGATGTTTCATGAACTGGTTTATTATTTAGGATTTACTTTATTTGAATAAAAAGTTTTAGGTACTTTTTTAATGACCTAAAACTTTTTTATATTTATAAAAGAATGTCTCCGTTACTTTCAATAATCTCTTTATAGCGATAATAAGAATTTTTGATATGACGTTCTAGAGTGCCATGACCATCATTAAAACGATCAACATAAACAAAACCATAACGTTTTTTCATTTCACCAGTACCCGCTGATACAACATCAATAGGTCCCCAATAAAGATATCCCATCACTTCTACACCATCAAGGATTGCTTCATGTACATATTTTAAATGATCTTCAACATATTTCATTCTAAAAGCATCATCAATATGTCCATTTTCATCAAGATTTTCATCTAAACCAATACCATTTTCAACAATAAATAATGGCAAATGATAACGATCATATAAAACATTTAATACATAACGAATACCTTGAGGATCAATTGGCCAAGACCAAGGCTTTGGTGAACATCCTTCAAGATATGGATTCTCTTTTCCAGTCAATCCGCCAGTATCCCCATGAACATCACTTTCTTTATCGTAAGTTGAAGAACGATAATAACTAAAAGAGAAAAATTCAACTGTATTTTCTTTCATTAATTGAAGTTCCTGATGATCCATCACTGGTTCAAAATGATGTTCATTCCAGACACGTTTAACATAACCTGGAATCTCACCAAAACAGAAAGCATCTCCAAAATAGAAATTAGACATTCTTACAGTATCAAATGCACCCCATACATTATCAGGATCACAGTTATATGGATAAGTTGCTACTGATGAACATGTTAACATGCATCCTACTTTGGCTTGTGGATCCACTTCATGACAAAGTTTCACTGTCCAGGCATTGGCTACACATAAATGATAATAAGCCTGCCATTTATCTTCAAATGTTGTTGATCCAATTGGATCTTCAGGATTTTCTGGATTTAATGTCAAAACGCCTCCTGCAACTAAAGGATTACGCATCATATTATTCACTTCATTAAAAGTCAACCAATATTTCACTTTCCCTTTATAACGCTCAAAGACAGTTGTCACATAACGCTTCCAAAAATCAATCAAACGATGATCACGCCATCCTCCATATTCTGTAATAAGATGTAATGGTGTTTCATAATGACTTAATGTAATAACTGGTTCCATATGCAACTCTAACATCTTATCAATTAAGCGATCATAAAATGCCAAACCTTTTTCATTAGGTTCTTCTTCATCGCCATTAGGGAAAATTCTACCCCAGGCAATAGAAGTTCTAAAACAATTAAATCCCATTCCAGCCATTAACTCTAAATCTTCTTCATAACGATGATAAAAATCAATAGCCTCATGACTTAAATAAACCTTATTGGGATCTAGACACATTTCGTATTTTTGCGTATCTTGATTCCATTTCAACCCAGGATCTTTAGATCCAATACCAACCATGACATCAGTTACATTAGGAGCCTTTCCATCTTCTAGCCATGCTCCTTCACATTGGTTTGCAGCAACTGCTCCTCCCCATAAAAAATTTTTAGGAAAACTCATTTTATATACCTCCTCTATGAAAAATATTTTACACCTTTTTCAATTGGAGATAATCATAATTTCATAAAAAGAAAATACCGAAATTAATCGGTATTACATAGAAAGAATTTCTACTCCTGTATCCGTCACTAAAAGTGTATGTTCCCATTGGGCTGATAATGAGCCATCATCTGTATAAGCTGTCCAATCATTAGAGCCAATATGAATAAAGCGCTCTCCTGCATTAATCATCGGTTCAATTGTTATCACCATACCTGGCACAAGCACAGTTGTAGGACAATGTGGATCAAAGTGAAGTACATAAGGATCTTCATGCATAGATAAACCGACACCATGTCCACAAAACTCTCTGACAACACTATATCCATATTGATGTGCATGCGTTTCAATAGCTCTACCAATATCACTAATGGTACTTTTGAATGGTTGAATAGATTCTATCCCCTTATATAAGCATTCACGTGTAACTGCAACCAGCTGTTTAGCTTCATCACTGACATTGCCGATCATGAACATACGTGAGGCATCAGCATAATATCCTTTATAACATGTCGTTGCGTCAACATTAATAATATCTCCATCCTTTAATATCACATCATCACTAGGAATCCCATGACAGACTTCATCATTAACAGATGTACAAATACTTTTAGGATAGCCTTCATAATGAAGATCAGCTGAAGAAGCATCATGACTATTTAAATATTCAACAGTCATATCATCTATCTGCTGAGTTGTCATCCCTGCACAAATATGTTCTTCAATAT
Source organism: Clostridium sp. AUH-JLR23 (assembly GCF_964238065.1). Taxonomy (NCBI): domain Bacteria; kingdom Bacillati; phylum Bacillota; class Clostridia; order Eubacteriales; family Clostridiaceae; genus Clostridium; species Clostridium sp. AUH-JLR23. The sequence continues at coordinate 21,280 of NZ_CAXSKY010000023.1, read as the reverse complement.
AATCTAATAACCCATTATTCACAATGGCAGCCTGTCTGATTCCTTCTATTTGCTTATCATTTTTAATCATTGCACGTTTTGGAATAACATATCCCTGTTTTTTTAAATATTGCAGTCTTTCATCAAATTTTTCATGACATTTTTTATATTTTTTATGACTCCCACACCAACATTCATCATTTCCAAATCTTTTCATATCATTTCCTTCTTTCAAGTTAAATATCGCTAACTATAAGTTTAAACCTCTTTTCTCTTATTGTAAATACAATCAAATAAAAAAATAAAAAATCAGAACAAATCTGATTTTTTATGTGTTGTCTTTGTGTGTTAAGAGATTGGTTTTGACAACATGAGATAGTGAGAATTATTCGAAATAAGGTATACCTTTATTTCAACTATTGCATAAACAGAACTGACACTAAGATGACTTACACAATAGCCACTATCATTCTAACAAAAATAACATATATAAAAATCATTTCGATATGAAATTTATATTAATTTTATGTAAAATATAAATAAAAAAGTCCACAATAACATGCAGACTTTTATTTTCTACTGGTCTCCCCGCACGGAATCGAACCGTGGACCCTCTGATTAAGAGTCAGATGCTCTGCCAGCTGAGCTACGGAGAGATGATTAACGAATATATAATACACTAAACTTTAAGAAAAATCAAGATATTTAAATGGAATATTTACATAATATTTGATATAATGTTAAGCATAAAGGTGGTGATATGATGTATAAACAATCTATTCAAAATATTCAGCTTGCTATTCTTCCATTAGACGGAACTATTTTTAACTTAAATAGATATAGATACAACTATACACATCATTTCTGCGAGAGTCATCATCTTAGCTATTCTCTAGATGATTTTTATCATCATCTTTCTAACATGTATGATATGTACAAAGACTGTCCTATCCAAACAATCATGAGCGAAGGACTTTTTAATGCAAAAATTGAAAGAGAAATGATGCAATATTTGACATATAAAGGTTTAAAGCCAAAAGATGGGCTGTTAGAATTGATTGAATATTTACACCAAAAAAATATTCCTATTGCAATTATATCTACTCATCGTCAAAAAGATGCCAAAACATATCTTTCTATGTGTCATCTTGATCAGAAAGTTCATTATATTATTGGTAGTGATATGGTCAGCATGCCTCTTCCTGCCACGGAAATTCTTGAAAATATAACTGAACATTTTCATATCAAACCTGAAAACACTTTAGTCATTTCTTCTTTTGAAGCTCTTAATAAAGCAAGTTGTCAATTACATATGAATGTCATTTTCTGTGAAGATTTAAAACCAGCTGGAACATATGAAAAAGAAACGTCTTATCAGACCTGTCATAATCTTTTTGAAGTTTTAAATGTGCTTTTATTTGATCGTTATAATGAAATGGATATGTATTCTGCTTTGCTTGGAATGCATAAACATATGTCTAAGCAAGAATTAGAACAAGTCAAAGATAAATGGCAAAAGGACTATCCTGATGATTCACAGTTAAATCAAATTGTGAATCAAACCTATGCATATCATTTATCCCATCTTAATGAACCTGTTGTTAAGGATGGGAGTGTCTATATGCAAAAGACACGTCCTAGAAAAACATTTCAATTTGATGATGAAAATGAACAAAAAGATTTCTTTCAAGAATCTACACCTCAAGAGAAAAAAGAAGAAGACACTTCATCTACAAAAAAACAAACTTTTTCTTCATTAAATAAACAGGAAGAAGAGGAACTCACTGCTCTACTTTCACAAATCAATTATAAAAATCATTCTCCTGTTATTCATGAAGAACAAACAGATGAATCTCAAATTGATATCACAGATGATGAAGAAGATAGTGATACATCTTTTTCGTGGTTAAATCTTGTTTTTAATTTTATTTATATTGTTGCAACTTCATTTTTGATTATTTTTGTAGGAATTATTGTTTATATTGCTTTTATTCCTCAATTTGAAAATGATCAGGGGTTCTTCCATATTTTAGCTCTTCTATTTCAAGGATATTATAGTATAATAGAGGCCTGCTTTAAGGTATTCTTTAACAGTTTGCATACTATTATACCTATGATACCATCCTACCAGGATTACATTATGCATAATCAGATGTTTTCTTTAGATGGTGTTCAACTTTTCAATATTTTTATTTTTCAGATTATTCTTATTAGTTTTATCAAAATCATTATTTATATTTTAAGGAGAGATTCCGATAATGAAGACTATTCTTAATCAAATCCATCGTTTGGATTTACGTGTATCTTTTTACATGATCAGTTTGTATCACCATCATGTACTTAACCGCATTATGAAGTTCATCAGTTCATGTGGTGATTTTGGTATTATATGGCTTATTATTATTTTATTAACCAATGTAATTCCTGCAGCCCGTTCCATGTCTATTCATATGCTGATGGCATTGATTGTTTCTGCGCTTATTGGACAAATTTCAATCAAATCTCTTATCAAAAGAAAACGTCCATGTCATCTGTATCCCGAAGTTCAATTACTTGTTCCAACTCCAAATGACTCATCATTTCCTTCTAGCCACACAACCTCTTCTTTTGCATGTAGCACTATTCTTTTTCTTTTCTTCCCTACATATGGTCTTTTCGCTTATCTTTTTGCCTTTCTTATTGGTTTATCTAGAATTTATTTATTTGTTCATTTTTTGAGTGATGTTATTTGTGGTATGATTTTAGGAATCAGTATTGGAATTCTTATTTATTTGATATAGGCAACCCTTTGGGGTTGCTTTTTTTGTATGAAAAAAGGTTTTTGACTTTTCAAAAACCTTTACACTACAATAACACTAAACACATCGAAATGATATTATTCATCATATGCGATAAAATGGGAACATATATATTATTTTGTTTTTCATATAAATAACTTAATGCAAATCCCATCAATCCATAAGAAAAAATTTGTACCCATTCTAAAAGATTGCCTGCAAAAACAGCTGACATAATATGAATAAAACCAAATATAAAGGCTGAAATCAAATGTGCCATCTTTGGATTCCATTCATAAATCCATCCAAAAACAATCCCTCTAAATAACATTTCCTCCACAATAGGTGCCAATATACATGATACAAAAATCATAATCACTGGATAGGAAGTTGTGATAGATTCAATTAACTGCTGATTTTCACTTGTCTGATTTCCACCTAATGCCAGTGTCAGCAATCCACCAATAATTTGACAAACATAAATCAATAAAACACCTACAATACAACCATAAAACAAATTGTTTTTGATATTTTTCTTAAAATCTTTAAACTGTTCAATCATACTATCTTTCAATAACCAGCCAGCTAAAACCAATAAGATCAAATCAAAAATAAGATTTAAATAGGCATTTAATTGATTATAATCAAACTGAATATGAAATTGTAAAATAATAAATTTAAACAGAGCACTCAAAATCAATGAACCACAATACATATAAAGTGGTAAAATCACTAAAATAAACATCCATTTCACTTGAGTTGGCACTCTTCTACTAAAATGTTGGTTAAACATGATTTTCATCTCCACCGTATGTCTGATGATGATCATAACGATAATATGCTAATTCTTCAAAGAAAATAGCTTTTGATAATTGATAACGTGGTAAATAAGTATAAACCCCAATAATACCTGTAATAATAGCACTTATTAAAGCGCCTAAAATAGGTAAAAACATCAATAATCGATTTAATCCCATTTGAATAATCATCAATCCAAGAATCCATCCTAAAAATGAAAGATTTAATTTAATATAATCAAAAATATGTCCTTTCATAAAACGATAAGATTCTTTAATAGCCATTAAATTTGTCATTTGATATCTTTCAAGTAAATATGGAACTGCAAACAAATAAGAAGATATCACAAACACAATAACAATCATAAGCATATAAAACAATATAAATGCAGCTAAAAGTGATGGTGATTGACTGAAAATACTCAATAATACTTGTGTATAATTTCCTGATAATGATATTTCATTAGCAAAACTATCTAATTGAATTCCTGATAAAAAAGCACCAAAAATCATCATTAAAATAAACATAGCAGCAAAAGTAATAAAAAATAAAACAATGTTATTCAATAAATATGTAGAAAACAATCCTTTAAATCTTTTAAACCCTACAAGAGCATCATCATCAGATAATAATGAAGATTGATTTCTAACCATTTTTAATGAACTGACAACATATCCATGTGAAACAGCAATAAAAGCAAGACTTATTATGATATAAATTATGCGTGATAATATATCATGTCCTGTACTAAATAAAGTTGGAATCAATTCCAACAATACTAATATCATAAGAATACGTATATATTGTTGCTTATCAACACTCAACAGTTGATTGGCTCTTTCTTTAATCTTTCTAATATTCATCTATATCACTCCTTAATTGCAACCATTATATCATATCTCTTATTTAATGTCTAAACTTGTTTTAATGGCCGAATTCACTTTATCCATCAAGGATTCTGACAAGACTCCTAAACGTTCATCTATTCTTTTTTTATCAATTGTTCGTATCTGTTCTAACAAGATGACTGATTTCTTTTCTAAAAATGGTGTTTCAATAATCACATGTGTTGGTAAATCATTTTTTGTCATTCTTGAAGAAATAGGTGCTACAATCACCGTCGTCGAATATTTATTTCCTTTATTGTTTTGTAAGATTAATACGGGTCTATATCCTCCTTGCTCACTTCCTATAACTGGCGATAAATCTGCATAATAAATTTCTCCCCTATTCATAATGTCCTCCTATCATACAACTAATATATGAATAGAAAAAGAATTTAGAACAAAAGATAAAAACATAATGATATATAAAAAGTCCACTATCAGAAGTGAACTCTTTAACTTTATAACATCAATGTTCATGCATTTTATTCATGTAAATCTTTTTTTATACGCGATGTTGAAATTTCAGGTGTTCTAGGCAAATAAACGACTTCAACACCTTGATCACGTAAATAATCAAACTGTCCTTCCCAATCGTCACCCATTACAAAAACATCAATATGATACTGCTGACAGTCTTCCTTCTTTTGATCCCAGTTTTCTTCAGGTATAACAAGATCAACATATCTCATAGCCTCTAGTAAAGATTTTCTCTCGGCATAACTAAAATAACACTCTTTATGCTTTTGTAATTTAACAAATTCATCTGTTGATAAAGCAACAATAAGGTAATCACCTAAAGCTTTTGCACGTCTTAATAAATTGATATGTCCATAATGCAAAAGATCAAATGTTCCATATGTAATGACTCTTTTCATTTTTACACCCCTTTGATTTTTCATTTCTCTATTTTCATGAACAAGTTCTAATATTGAAAAAGGAATTTCAGATTTACTTTTTCTCTGGAATAATCTTTGAACCGATAATTGTGGTTCCAAACCAAATTTCACAACATCATATACCGCTCTAATGATTGGCAATTCAACATGATAACGAGCACTTAAAAGATCGGCAGCATCTAATGCATTAATTCCTTCAACAACCATTCCTACTTTTTTTATGGCTTCATTCACTTCATATCCTTGACCAATATACGTTCCACATTGATTATTACGACTATTTTGACTTGTACATGTGACAACTAAATCACCTAACCCTGCCAGTCCATAGAAAGTATGAATAGAACATCCCATAGCAATTCCTAAACGTGATATTTCATGAATTCCTCTTGTCACTAAAGCTGCAATCGCATTATCTCCATAACCTAAACCATGAGAAATACCAGCTGCTAAAGCGATAATATTTTTCATAGAACCACAAACTTCTACACCTTTAATATCTTTATTTGTATAAACACGCATAAAAGAACTCGTGAATATATCCTGAACCTTTTGGGCAATCAATTCATCTACTGAAGCTGATACAATAGTAGATGGTAAACCTATTGAAACTTCTTCTGCATGAGTGGGTCCAGATAAAGCAACAATATGACCATATTCAAAATCCATCTGATCTTGAATTTCAGAATAAATGATTTCTGACATTGTCATTAATGTTTGAGCTTCCATTCCTTTTGCGACATCAACAATAATATGTTCAGGTTTTAAGTATGGAATTATTTTTCTCGTTGTTTCTCTTACAAAAATAGATGGAACAGCCATAACAATAACTTCTACATCATCTAAAGTATCTGATAAATCACAGGACAATTGTATAGATGAAGAAATGATTGCATCTTTTAATTTAGGATGTTTATGATTTTTTTGAATATATTCAATTTCTTCAGGAATCGCTGACCATGCTTTCACACAATGTTTTTCACTTAACATGTTTGCAAGCGCTATTCCCCATGTTCCAGTTCCAATAATTGCTATTTTACTCATTGATATCATTCTCCATTTCACATAATTTTTCCACCAGTTCTACAACACGTAATGTACTATGACCATCATGAATTTCAAAAAATTGATTCTTCATTTTTTGAAACAGATCTTCATCAACATGATAAGTTTGTAATGACTGTACAACGTCTTCTTCACAATAACAAACTGGATAACCTAAATCCCTCACATCTACAAATACCCCTAAATCTTGACAATACTGCTCATAATCAGGAATATAGAAAAGCATCGGTTTCTTTAAAATCATAAAATCAAAAACAATAGATGAATAATCCGAAATCAAATAATCACTTATACAAAATAATTCATGTGTATCTTCATGATTCATATTCAAAATACGATTATCTTTTTGTAAATGATAATTTCCCATTAAAGGATGAAATTTATATATCAACACAAAATCATCGCTTAACTGATTCATCACTTTTTGAGCATCAAAATGAATCGCTGAAAATCCTTTATATATATTCCCTCTAAAAGTCGGTGCATACAAAATAATCTTCTTATTTTTCAGCATTGGATATTTTTGATAAAGTTTTTCTTTCGTTTCATCAATCCATTGTTGATGAAATAATTCATCAGTTCTTGGCATTCCCACAGGCAAGACTTGTTCTTGTTGAACACTAAATGCTTGACTATATGCTTCCTTCCAATAAGATGAAGTTGTTAAAACATAGTCATAATTAGAAATAGGATACTGACGTTCAATCACATTACCAAATTTCTTTATAGCTCCACAAGCATGCCATACCTGAATCACTTGTACCCCTTTTCTTTTAAAATGTGAAACCACATAGTTATTATCATGTAAAAAAATAATTTTTGATGTATATACATAATACAATTGTTTCATACAATTGATAAAATATAAAAACTGTCCCCATAAATTCTTCTTGTAATGAATGAGACATAAACGCACATCATATTTTTCTAGTGGCAATTGTTGATAAATCTTTAAAAAATCAGATGTCAAATGATTATCTTCTAAAGATATAAAAGTGATTCTATTATTGTGAATCTTAAAAAATGAAATAAAAAAAACTTCAATTTTTAATACTATATTTAAAATAATCTTCTGTAATCCCATATTCAATCTCCTATGGCTCTATTTTAACATCTTTTTGTGCATTAAAAAAGAGTCTATCATAAAATAGGTTTATTTCATTCTTTCTTACTACTTATTATCCACATAAATAAAATCACTTATAAAAGTTTCTAACAAATATTTTTTTATTTTTCATCACCATATAAATGGTTATATTACTTTTTATAAAGATTTCAACATCTTTGATATGATGTTCATCTAAAATAAGAAAAAGCAAGAAGTTCCCTTCTTACTTTCCATCATATGATAAAACTATGTATCTGATTTCAAGAAAATTATTTTATATCTGAAAAAATAATATCAATAACTTTTTGAGCACAATTTCCTGTTTGCCAAGCATTAAATTTTTGATTAAAAGATTCTAAAAATGAATAATCATAAACACTCTCTTTAATATCTATTAAAAGCTTGCTTTCATCTTCATAAATTCTTCCAGGCAATTCTGTATATATGTCTAAATAAAAGCCTCTGAGTTCACCTTTATATTGGTCTAAATCGTACATATAGAAATAAATGGGACGATTTAACACGGCATAGTCAAAAAATACACTTGAATAATCAGTAACAAGAATATCGCTCATAACATAAAGCTCATTTATTTCAGCTTCAGCCTTCACAGAATACAAAAAGCCAGTTAAAGTTTCATCATTTTCATACTTATTAATAATAAGATAATGAGGTTTAAATACAACAACATAGTCATCACCTAACGCTTTTCTCCATTTATGAAAATCAGCTTCTAATTCAAAAGTATAGCCAGAAGCCACATATGAATTATCACGCCATGTTGGAGCATATAAAATTATTTTCTTATCTAAAGGTAAATGATATTTTTTCTTTAAACTGATGACATCTTCTTTTGTAGCATTCGTAATAAAATCATTTCTAGGATAACCTGTTTCAATTAAACGCTCTTTATTAATTTGAAATGATGTTTGAAAAACTTCAGTACAAAAGGCATTTGGAGAAATCATATAATTATATCTTTCAACATCTATATCATATGATTTTGTCATTTGTTCAAAAGACATACCAGATCTATAAAAAGTAGTATCTTCAGATGCTATAATATCATGCCCCAATCTTTTTAAAGGAGTCCCATGCCATGTCTGCAAATAAATTTGTTTATCTTTCTTGCATATATATGTAGGCATTTTACAATTGATGATCCAATATTTTGCTTTTGACATATAATAAAAATAAGGTAAGCTTAAGTATTCTTTAATTTCAGCTCCTTCTATTTTGACATTTTTCTTTTTATGATTTTTAATAAACCAAATAAACCTGTAATCATTAAATCTAGGATCTTTTCTCATCTGTTCATAAATAGCCCTTGGATTATCAGAATATCCTCTTCCATGAAAAGATATAAAGATAACCAATTTATCATCAATAGAGATAAAATGATATGTTAATTTATATAAAATTCTAATAATCGATCCAGCTAGTTTTTTTATTTTTCTTAAAACAAACATTTTCTCACTTCTCCAATCGTATATAGTTTATCACTAAATAAAAAAGGGAGCAACTCCCTTTTATTTGAATTTGGTTTTACTTTCATCTTTAAAAAACCATCTAAACTTATCAAACGCTAAACTATATTTTGATTTTTCTATATACATTATCAGACGTAACTTATATTTTTTATTGTCTTATTTTAGATCCATTTTTATAGGTATTTATGTAATTTTTTATATTTATTCTATTTCATTCATACATCTATAAAAAGACTTTGATTTGTATTAAGATTATAAATTATATCATCGTCAATTGACGTTTAAATTTTACAAAAATATAAATAATGAACTGCTAACTTTATCATGTATAATTTAATTATCTTTCCAAACAACAGCTTTCTTCCAATATTCAAATGGTACCATTTGTTTCCAAAAAGCTTCTATTGATTTCTTTTCTGCTGCATAAATATCCAATAATTTATATTTCTTATCAATTATCTCCTGTTTTAAATTAGATTCCAATGAAGAAGGAACTTCGTTTTTTTCATAAAATTTACCAAAATACAATAGTTTATCATATAAATTATTATTTTTTACACTTGATGTAACTATTTGACTAACAAACTTATGATGCCTATGCCCTGTTTCCCCTCTAGGACTATGTGTTACAATTTCATCCCAAGGTTTATAAGAAAGAACTAAATTTACTTCCTCTTTAACACCTTCCTTATTGTGATTCCAGTTACTTTTATTTCCATTTACCAAATCTGGATAAGGTAATATAATTCCCTTATCTTGTGTATATTCCAAAGCTTTATAAAACTCTTTTTTTCTAACAGAATTAAATTCATTTGTCATACATACAACAAAATATTTATCTTCCAACAAATGACCTCCGCCCCACAAGCTTTCATCATCTGGATGAGCAACAAACATAACTTTATTACATTCATCTATACCTGCGGTTTTTAATATCTCATTTGTCAAATAAGCTTTTTTTCTTGAAATATTAAGTTTAAATTTTTCTTTAGTATTACCATCCTCAGAAATCATATTAATAATTGTGATACCTGGTCTAATTGCCTTGATTTCACCTTTTTCATTTATCGAAGCAATAGTAGATTCACTTGAACTAAATTTAACACCTTTATTGTCTGCGTCTTCTGGAAAAACAGAAACATTTAAATTCATTTTGTCTCCTACTTCTAAAATATTTTTCTGATTTTTATTTACTATAATTTTCTGAACTTTCTTGATCTTATTAAATATATGTATATCATACTCTTCTTTAATATCAGTATTTTCAATTTGTACTGTAATCTTAGCTACGCCTTCACGGAGCATTTCTAACTTGCCAGAATCATCTATACTTGCAATATTAGTATTGCTGGACGAATAAATTAATCTATCACCTTTTGAAAAAGATTCATCTATACTTGCATCTAAATCATATACAGTATTAACTTCAAATTTTAAATTAGGTTTATTCTTTACATGAATACGTTGATATTTATCAAAATCATTTTTTTTATATGGTATATTCACACCTACTTTTTTTTGCTTCATTTTATTTTGGGTTCCTACATATATAAATGTCTTACCACTTTTTCTAGCAAAAATCTTTCCATTTTCATCAACACTTGCAATAGTTGGATCTTTTGATTCATATATTATGACCTCATTATTTTCATCTACTGCTCTCAATTGATATTCTTCACCTAATTCAAGATTTATATTATCTAGATTTTCAGCCAAATATATAGTATTCTTATTTATTACCACATGTCCAATAATAAAGATTGTTAAAATTATTACAATTAAAGTTAAGACATGATATGTATTTAACTTTTTTTTATTTCGTTTCATACTTCCCTCACTTTCGTATATTAAATATATATCACTAATATGGAATTTCTGTGTAATTCTACAAATTATGCATATACTTAAAATATCATTTTATACACTCTCCAAAATAACACTTATCTTAAACTAAATATGAATATTCTACATAAAAAATCAATATGCTTTTATATTTATAGATTATCTATAAAAAACAGGAGTATGTTTCATTTATAACTATCGGTATACTTTTTTTTTTTGATTGTAAAAAAGTTTTACATCTGATCTTCTTGACATTGATCTATGAAAAGATAATAAAATATCTTTCAAACTATTCATCCTTCCCATTTCATTATTTTTTGCTCATATAATGAGTAATACTTATCAATTAACATATATGAAAAATAGCGATATTAAAAAATCATCCATATTACAGATTTAATTCAAAAATTTAAAAGAATCAAAAATAAGTTCATACATTCACTAGATCCGCATTGTTTATATGTAAAAAATACTGCAAACGAGCATAAAAAAGCTATTAAATAGAAAAAAAGACGGCAAATAGTCATCAATCAAATATTATCTATTCAACTTTAAAAGGTCATTTAAAATAAAAGCGAGGTCAAAATACCCCGCTACTAACTTAAAACTTTTTAGTCTAAAATACCTATATGATAGTTATTTATTTTTAAACAAGAAATTGAAAAACTTAAATTTATATAATTTATCTCTTGTTGTTAAGTCTATCACTCAATCTGTTATATGAATTAACTAACCTTCTTGTAAATTTATTTGGATTCTCTCGATACTCTATCTTTTGTATCTGAATATGTGGTAAAAGATTATCAAATGCTCTCAGCATCAACGAATCAATATTAATAAAAGAAAATATTTTTGATATAAATAATTTCATTCGTTCAAATAAAGTATATGGAATATTTGGATTCGTTACCACATAACTTACATGATTATTATAATCATCTAATAACGTTTTTCTTAACAAATAGTTAAATTGATTTTTTAATAAAAACATAATAGGTTTATCCATATTCTTTACTTCTTCTAACTGTTTACAGTCTTTTCTTTCACAACATTTGCTTGGAAAATATAATGTATGTTTTATTAACTTATTTGAACTATAGTCAAATACTTGTAAATTGTTATTTTTTCCATCAAAGAAATAATCATTGAGAAGCTTTGTCGCATAAATATCATCATATTGTGTAAATTGATCATAATAATCTTGGCTTTCTTGAGATTGATCAACTTTCTTTCGTTTACCTTGAATATATTCTAACATATCTTCAATAGTATAAATTTTTTCAAAAGGTAAAGTACGTACATCAAAATATGTTCCTCTATTACTCATATATTCTTCATAATCATACATAAATAATACTATAGGTTTTTTTGTAATAGAATAATCAAAGAAAACACTTGAATAATCTGAAATAAGAATGTCTACACAATTTAAAAATTCATAATTATCAATATTCGGGAAATTTAAAATATGTTTATACCCTGAAATATCTATAGAATCCTTAACTAATGAGTGCAAATTCACATAAAACACCTGATTATCATTCAAAACATTATCGATTTTATTTAATATATCTTTTAATTGTTTTTCATATGTTTCATTAACTGCACCACTACTTTGTCCACCACGCCATGTTGGCATGTAGGCAAATACTTCTTTTCCTACTAGATCAAACTGTTCCCTTATTTTCATTGCTTCTTGCGTATTCATAAAGATAGTATTTCTTGGATAACCACATAAAACCGCTCTACCAGTAAAAAGTTTAAACAAATTATAATCTTCCATCATATGAACCATCGTAAAATCATTTGGAAAAAGCAAATCAGTACTATGCAAAAAGTTTCTTTGCATATTACTCATATCTTCGATACCTTCCACCATATTTTTACCTAATGTCTTTAATGGTGTACCATGCCAAGTATTTATGTATTTTTGACCATTTCTTCTTATAAAATATGGTGGGAATGATACATTGTTAACTAAATATTGACAAGTTGCTAAAATCTTAGCATATTCTTTAGTATTTAATTTTACAAGCGTTGCATTAATTTGATATTTATCTAATAATTCTTTATGTGTATCATAATTTTGAGTTGTTACATAAATTTTCATCTCAGGATGTGTTTTCGCTAATTCCCTCATCATATAAAATGGTGAATCAGATATTGTTGTACCATGAAACGATTCAAATAATACTGTATTTTCAATAATTTCACTATGCTTATAATGATATGCATAAGAATACTTCACTCGATTATTTCTAGAAAAAATCTTTCTTGCTTTTTTCATAGTTCTTTTTATCTTAGCACAAATCTTATGAATTGTATTAGGAACTAATATGGAAGCAAACCAATAAATTTTTTTCTTCATAAAGAATTGTTTAACAGGTTTACCCACATCATAAAATGTAAAATAATACGGATTATTTTTCCAGTCAGCAAAATATTTATTTAAATGTTTAAATCCTTCAGTCACAAAAGATATTTTCATTTTTGCATCTTTATACTTATGAAATTCTTTAAATCTAAATATGATATGTCTCATATTAATAAATAATAATTCATCATATAATTGATCAAATAAATTCAATTCTTTAAAGCGCTCATTCAACAATTGTAATGATTGGAATAACTGCAGTTGCTTGCGAGAATAAGTTGCTGTAATAGATCCTTTTCTTTTAAGAACATAATAAATTAATGGTTCATCAATTTTAGATACTTTATTTGCTTTTGCTAAAAGAGGATATATAGTAGGTATATCTTCCCAAATCCATCCTTTTGGGAATAAAAATTTTGTCTGTTCAAATAATGATCTATGATATATTTTATTCCAAGCATATGGAGCATTTAAATGGATTAAAGATGGGCATTCCAACACACTTTGATTATAAATATCAATATTACCTTTTTGTAACCATCTATATGTTCCATTTATTTCATTGACTCCATAGTATCCACAAACAACAATTTGTGATTGGGTATCAATAGCTTTATTGTACATTTTTTCTAGGAATGTACAATCCACATAATCATCACTATCTAAAAATGAAATATATTCACCTTTTGCATAAGGAATTCCATAATTTCTTGCATCAGATAGTCCACCATTTTCTTTAATCAACCCTACAATTTTATCAGGGTACATCTTTTGATATTTATCAATTATTTTTTGTGATTGATCAGGTGATCCATCGTTGACTAATATAATTTCATAACTATCTAATGTTTGATTGATTAAACTATCAATACAACGAGGCAAATACTCCTCAACATTATAAATAGGAACAATAACTGAAACTTTTATATCACTCACTATAAACATCCTTTCTATGCGAACTTTATTTCAACTTCAAATCTTTTTTTATTTGTGTTGTAGAAATATCAGGCGTCCTTGGCAAATAAACAACTTCGCAATAATCTTTTAAATAATCAAATTTTCCTTTCCAATCATCACCCATAACAAAAACATCAATATTATGAGTTTTTATATCATTTATTTTTTGATCCCATGAATTTTCAGGAATGACTTCATCAACATATTTAATTGCTTCTACAATTTGCATTCTTTCAGTATCAGGAATAGCACATTTTTTTCCTTTTATAGCATTAAAAGCATCGCTTGAGACTGCAACAACTAAGTAATCCCCTAACTCCTTAGCACGTTTTAGAATATTCAAATGTCCAACATGGAATAAATCAAATGTTCCATATGTAATAACTCTTTTCATTTTTAGATATACCTCTTTTCTCACTATCCGAATATTTTATCAAAAATTCCTCTTCTTTTAACATGGGGGATAATTCTTTTATTAAATTTCTCATCACGTTCTTTTTTCTTACCAGCATTATCCAAAGAATTATAATAATCAACGTATTCAGCATAATGATCGCAAACATCTTTAATATCACCATACTCTTTTAACATTCCGCCTTCTATCCACATTGCAGTATCACAAAAATCTCTAACCTGTGGTAAGGAATGTGATATAAAGACGATAGTCTTACCAGTTCTTTTTAATTCTTTCATTTTATTAATACATTTTTGTGCAAATCCTTTATCACCAACCGATAAAGCCTCATCAACAATTAAAATATCAGGATCTAAACACAGATTAATAGAGAATCCCAATCTTGATTTCATACCACTTGAATATTTTTTTACTGGTTGATATAAGAAATCACCAATCTCAGCAAATTCAATAACTCCTTCTGTAATTTCTTGTATACGTTTCTTTGATAAACCAAGCAATGCTCCTTTTAATTCTATATTTTCTAAACCTGTCAATTGTTGATTCAATCCAGTATTAATAGCAATTAAAGCCTGCTCACCATTAACAATCATTTGACCTTCATCTATCTCACTAATTCCTGCCAAAATAACCGACAATGTTGATTTTCCCGAACCATTTGTTCCAAGAATGCCTACAACTTCACCTTTAGGTATTTTAAAATTAATATCTTTTAACGCATAAAACCTTTTATCATTTGAATTTTTCTTATCTTTTGATTTTAAATTGTATATTTTAGAAACATGTTTAAATTCTATTGCATATTCTTTTTCCATGATTTACCTCACTTAAATTAAATCAATAAATTTATGTTTAAATTTATACATCATACAACTACCAAAAACAAACAAAATCAAAGTTATGATCCAAAAAGCAATCATCGAATGTGAATAAAATAAAATCCCTTTATGATAAAAGAAACAATCTCTATATCCTTGTACAACATAATAAATCGGATTAGCTTTCATAATCCACCCAACAAACTTTGGCATATGTGTCAACTGATTAATGTCCCACAAAATAGGTGTTAAATATAACAATAAACGCATACATGCTAAAACAAGTTTTCTCGTATCCCTTGCCAACATGTTTAATACTGATGTGGTTAATGATAAAGAAATTGAAAAAATAATTGCACATAACACATAATAAATCAAACCAAACCAATGTAAACTTGGATATATACCACCAAATAAGAAGACAATAACTAAAATAACCATCAAGCAAAAATGATTAAATAATTCTTTCATAACAACAGTAGCAGGTAAAATACTTACAGGAAATTTCATTTTTGTAATGACATTAACTTTTGAAAAAACAGCATTACATCCATTGGTAATACATGGAGATATAAAAAACCAAACAACCATTCCACCCATCATCCAGAAAATATATGGAATTGTCACACCATATGATGTAACAGCCTTTTTTTGAAAAACGATTCCAAATGCAAACCAATATGTTAAAACTTGAATTAATGGATGTGCAAAATTCCAAAACAATCCTAATTTAGAATCTCGCATATCCGCAAGAAGTTCATATTTAGAAATCGAATAAATTCTAAACAAATTATGAAAATTTTCTTGCAATACATATTTTATACTTTTAAACATAAATGTCCTCCAATGAGTATATTAAACTCTTTTTTCTTATAACACAAAAAGCAATATTATTATACTACTTTTGAACAACAAGTAACACACCTATAAAAATTATAATAACTCCTACCCATCTTAACATTGGTATTTGTTCATGAAATATAAATGCAGACACAATCATAACTACAGGAAAGGCCAATGCCTGAATAGGATAAGCAAAACTTATATCCACTTTACTTAATATATATAACCATAACATTGTTGTACCAGCATATAAACACAATGCAATTAATACAATTGGAGAAAACATTAGTCTAATCATATCAATTAGGCTAGTAATTTCTTTGCCGTTACTTCCTATTTTAAATAGAATTTGTCCACATACCATCATTAAAGTATTTACTAGACATAATATTAACATCTTCATGATATTTTCTCTCTTTCTTCCAATTCTCGTATTCTCTTTTCATAAATTGCCATTTTTTGAACCAAAATTCTTTGCTTTTCACCTAAATCAGAGACGGCAATTGTTAAAAACATAATAATTAATATTAAGAAAAACAAAATCAAAGCAAATACTCCATTCGTGAATTCAACAATTCCTAATAAATGTAAAGGTACTTCTAATATTGCCGGAAAAACAGCTATTAAAAACATAATTAATCCCGTAAAAAGCCATAATAATATATATTTTAAAGTAACTTTATTTTTTCTCAATAAAGAAAACAAACATATGAAATAAAAAATAATGGCTAGAATCATAGAAACTTGTAAAAGTCTATTCATGCCTACTTCTCCTTTCGATGACTAAATCGTTTAAAAATAATTGCAAGAGATACTTTTAACATATAATAGATAGATTTAAAACTATGTATTGAGCTTTGTCCTCCGATTCTTTCGTTCATAATAACAGGGACTTCTTTGATTCTTTGATGAAATAAAATAGCTGTGGCAAGAGCTTCTGGCTCAGGATAATCTTGAGCATAATCATTAGCATAAATATCAATTAAATTTTTATTAACTGCTCTATATCCACTTGTAACATCATAAACTTTTTCTTTATAAAATACTGATATACATGTACTAAGAATATTTATTCCTAATCTACGCAATGCCGAAGATTGAAATCCTTCTTTTTTAATAAATCTAGATCCAATACATACATCTGCTTCATTTGATAAAATTGGATTAATCAAATCTGTTATATATTGTGGATCATGTTGTCCATCTCCATCTATTTGAATAGCAATATCATAATCATTTTCTTTAGCATATTTATATCCAGATTGAACAGCACCACCTATACCTAAGTTAACTGGTAAATCTAAATAATTTACATTTGATTTTTTTAAGATATCCAAGGTATTATCTGTAGAACAATCATTGATAACAATATAATCAACAGAGATAGTTAATTTCTTAATAGAATCTATAACTTTTAATATACTTTCCTTTTCATTATAACAAGGAATGATAATTAAGATTTTAGACATTATTGACATCTCCTTCTTCATTTTGTATATGCAAAATATATGCAATCAATATTGGTACTCCTAAAATTAATGGATAAATATATCTCATCATAGTATTTGCTGGTGAAACCATGCATGTCAACAATAATACTATAAGAGGTGTATAAACTAATATTACAGATTTTTTTGATATATATATCAAATAAGCAATACTACAAATCATTAGCCATGTATAAAAACCAATACTTTCAGTTAAACCAAGGATTGGTATATCACGAACTATTTCTGGTATTTCATTAACAATACGACGTCCTGTTGATAAAACTTCTGGACTCGAAACACCATATCGTTTACCTGGTGGAGTAATTTCAGTATAGGCAATCCAGCTTTTTGCCTCAGGATAAAAATATCCATAACAATTATTCATAGTTGCCTGAACATATACTTCTGGATGAATGAATAACCATTTTGCCCAAACGCCTAAATAATCTCTCATTTCTTCAGCTGTTGCATCTTTCTTGTATGTTGCCTTTACTTTATCAGATAACTCTGGTTGATATCTTTCGTCTATTGTATCATAATTTAAGATCTTATTAATGATTATTCTGTCTTCTTCGGGGATTTCATCACCGTATTCCTTAACTAATCTAGCTGTTTGTTGAAAAGGTACAGAATACATTTCTCTTTTACTTCCAGGCGCAATTTTAAAATAAGGATAAATAACATTAGAAATAATAACAACAAATACAAATGCTGGTATAAATGTTGGGAAAATAATTTGTTTAATATATTTTCTAAAATAAATACATAACACAATATCTGTTGGTATTAAAACATAAGCTCCGTTATTTCTTAATAACATTAAAATTAGATTTATTACCGAAAAGTATATAAGCTTCTTTTTATTTCTGAAAAATATTTCAGGAGATCTAACCATCTCTAAAAGACATAATAAATACAATACAAACACAAAAGCAAAATTGACATCTTTTAAGGTCGTGACAGCATAATTAGCATTAACTGGGACTAATCCAAACAATAAAACCAAACCAACTCTTATGTATTTATGAACTCCCAATTGAGCCAACTTATATATAACATAAGACAATACTGCCGTAAACATTAAAGCTTGCCCATAACAGAAAATCATTAACCCTAACCATGGAAGATGCAATATATTTCCTATTTTCATACACCCAACTGCTAACAATGTCTGTAAAACAGGATTATTATTATTTAATGTTACAGATGGATCAATTAATGTGACTGCTCTTAAACTATATGTTTCAACTCCATAAAAACTATCTAACATATCAAAAAAATCATAGTTAGTAATACCAGGAAAATTGAAAATAAGAGAAGGTAACCAACATAGCAATATTATACCCATAACTACAAAAAAAGATTTCTTATTTGCAGTAAACCAATCTTTTTCCTGTAATTGAGTATGGAATAATTTTTTCGTACTTAAATAATAAAACAATAACCCCAATATAATAACGAAAAAAGAGGTATATCCTATAAATAAAACACAACCCTTCAAAACTGTTCTATAATTAGTAAAAATCAAATTCCAACTATCTGTTTTTGCAAACGATTCACCAAATACTTCAAAAAATGCAAATAGTAATGATGGAATTATAATACATTTTTTTAGTTTCTTATCTGCAATACTATTAAATTTTAAATATAAGCATATAAAAATTATAAAGATTACTAAAAATGCAACAGAACTCCCATCAAAAGACATTAAAAAATCTCCAATAAGAAATCTTATTTTATTTAAGTAAGAATCTAATATATGTATATCATTCTTAACTCCTAGATATTTACATATCTCTTGAAATGAATTGACTTCCAATTGAAAAAACATTGGTAACGTTGCAAAAAAACCAATAATAGCTGCTTTTATTACAAACAAAGAAGATTTATATTTTAATTTCATATTACACCACCTTATACGTTTTCTATGATATTCTACATCAATATACAATGAAATACAACAAAAAAAAGCAAGTAATAGAACCTTATAAAATGATTGATATAACTTGCTTTTTTATATTTCTTATTTATTCATCCAAGATTCATCATGAGGATCTTTTTTCCATGCTTTTAGTTTTTCTAAGTCAGCTGCTTCAATATATTTATGATCCACTGCAACCTGAATCAATGTATCATAGTTTGTTAATGTATGGAAACTGCATTCCTTAGCTGCAAAATTCTTTGTAGAATCTGCTAAACCATATGTAAAGATCGCAACCATTCCCAAAACTTCACATCCTGCTTCTCTTAAAGCATCAACACATTCCAATGATGAACCACCAGTTGAAATTAAATCTTCAACCACAACAACTTTCATACCTGGTTTCACTAAACCTTCAATACGATTATTTCTCCCATGTGATTTCGCTCCACCACGTACATAACCCATTGGTAAATCTAATATATCAGCTGCTAAGGCTGCATGTGCAATTCCTGCAGTTGCTGTTCCCATTAAACATTCACATGATGGATAATGTTCTTTAATAAGTTTTGCTAATCCTTGTTCAATATCTTTTCTGACTTCAGGATAAGATAATGTCAAACGATTATCACAATAAATTGGTGATTTAATACCTGATGCATAAGTAAAAGGCTCATTTGGTCTTAAAAAGACTGCTTGAATACTTAATAAATCTTTTGCTATTGTTTTTTCCATAATTCTCTACTCTCCTTGAAATTGTTTATAAACTTCTTTATATGTTGCGACTGGATCTTCAGCATTTGTAATTGTTCTTCCCACAACAATATAACTTGATGTTAACTCTTTTGCCATAGCTGGTGTTGTCACACGTTTTTGATCATTAACACTATCACTAGCAAGTCTAATTCCAGGTGTGACTGTTAAAAAATCCATTCCTAAATTTTCATGAATAATTTTTGATTCTAATGGTGAACACACAACACCATCTAATCCAGCTTCTTTTGCATTTTGAGCCCATTTTAAAACAACATTTTCTAATGGTTCATGAATTAATAATTCATCATCTAAAACTTTTTGATCTAATGATGTTAAACATGTTACAGCAATACATAAAGGACGCTTTCCACCTTGTGATCCTTCATTTAAACCTTCAATAGCGGCTTTCATCATTGCAATACTTCCTGAAGCATGAACATTAACCATATCAACATCTAATTTAGCTAATTGCTTCATGGCACTTTTTACAGTATTAGGAATATCATGTAATTTTAAATCAAGAAAAATTTTATGTCCTTTTTCTTTGATCATTTTAATCATTTCAATTCCTTCACCATAAAATAATTCCATTCCAATTTTGACATACAGTTTTTCATCTTCAAACTTATCTAGAAATGCTTTCACTTCATCTTTTGTTTGAAAATCTAAAGCAATACAAATTCTACTTTCGCTCATAATTCTCCTCCAAGACATATTTTTATATATTATAGCACAAAATATAAAAAATCTATAAACAAATTCACATTTGTTTATAGATTATATCTATTTAGTAAATTGAAAAACTAAATTCCATCCCTAAATCAATTTATATGGAATTTAATTTTACAAATCCAATGATAGAAT
>NZ_CAXSKY010000022.1:0-47979 GCF_964238065.1 Clostridium sp. AUH-JLR23 | reverse complement strand
CTACCATAATCAAATCATTTAACATTTTCAAACTTTTTCATCAAATGACTTGAATTTTATATAGTTAGCTCCTTTATTAAAATATAAAAAATAAATAACAAAGAATCATAGAGTAAATATGGAAAATCATGTAAAAATGATATGAAAAAAACATAGAATATATCTATGCTTGAATGTTTTTTTGAATTGTTTGAATAATGCCACGATAGTTTTTCGTCGCAAATAAAGTTGCATCAATACAATAAACTGGAATTTGATGTTGGGTATAAGCTAGAATTTCAGGTTCCATATGTGCAATTTGTGGTGCCAGATACAAGGCATCATAGTTTTGATAATTTTGATAAAGCTGATCTAATGATAATGAAACGAGCTGAAAATGTAGGTTTTCCAGTTCACAGACTTGTTGCATTTCTTCAATGAATACAGAAGTTGATAAACCACCAGTACAACAGAGCGCAATTTTCCATTCTTTTTGTTGGGTATACTGAATGATGGTTTGATAAAATTTATGGAATAAGTGATAACATTGTGCCAAATCAGTAATCGTAAAATGTAAATAAAAGACAAGTTTTTCATCTTTGATACGCAAAATCTCTTCTTCTACGATATTATTATACCAAATCGTTATTTTCCCTTTCACTTTTGTTGTAGACAAACAGATAACTTTTAATTTTTCATTTTCTGTTTCCACATGATACTGAATATGATCTTGTTGATATTGTTTATCATGACACAGAATCCATTTAAAAAATAATTGATTATAAATTGTACGATAGAATTCATCAAACATAATTTTCTCACCTACTTCTTTTATCATATACTATTTTTTAAAAAATAGATAATTTTTACAAAAAAAGAAAAGAAACGTTGTAAATGAACAGAACAACACAATGAATTTGCATAACTTATAAATGGAAGGAGGGAAATTTCTGAAACGTTCTCGTGTGTGCAATACTGCACAAGTGAAAACATCTTGTCATACAAGTGTCAGCAATGATGTGGAAACATTAGTGAAAAAACCACTTCATATTTGTAAAAAAGTGGATAAAGAAGAAGCGTGTCAGGGAGAAACACTCACTTATACAATTAAAATTAAGAATCCATCATTGGTAAAAGAAACACAAGTTGTCTTTAGTGATTATATGGATGAAAATGTGGAATATGTGGAAGATTCATTTTATGTTAATGGTCATGAACAAACACCCGCAATTGATAATCATACACTTTATTATGTGATTCCATCTATTGATCCAATGTCAACTACTGAAATTGTTTTCCAAGTGCGTATTACAGAATAGAGGTCTTTGACCTCTATTTCTCTTTTAAAGACATAATTTTTTTTAAAATAAAAGTGGGTTTAGTTTATAAAAAAATATAATTATGATAGAATGTAATGGGGTGATGATATATGGAAAAAAGAATATTTGTTATATCAGATCTTCATGGACAATTTGTATTGCTTCAATTGTTATTAGAGCGTATTGGTTTTACTGAAAATGATGAACTTTATATATTAGGGGATATTATGGATCGTGGACCTAATAGTATTGATATTTATTATTTTGTAAAGGCGATGGATAATATTCATATGATTAAGGGTAATCATGAAATTATGATGCGTCAATCTATGCTGGCTGCTTTGAAATATAATGATTTGGATTCAGAAAGATCGAACCCATATCGTTTATGGAAACAAAATGGTGGGCATAAAACAATTGATAGTATTAGAGAGTATTTACAAAAAGATTACATTCCTTATGAAGAGTATTTTGATTTAAAACGTATGTTTATCAAAGAATTAATTTCATTTATTGATTCATTGCCAAGTTATTATGAATTAGATTTGAATGGAAAGCACTATGTATTGGTACATGCTGGGGTAGACCCAGAAATCCCATTAGAAGAAAATGATGAAGAAATTTTAGCATGGATTCGAGAATATTTCTATTTGAATGAAGCAAATCCAGATTACACGTACATCTTTGGACATACACCTTGTTGCTTTATTAATGATGATCATTCATTTGATATCTGGTATGATCCAGATTATCATAATAAAATTGCAATTGATGGTGGTTTGGCAGTAGGGAATAAAGGTCAGCTGAATTGTTTATGTTTAACAAACGGTGAGGTTACAGTCATTAAATATGAGGAAGGACAATCTCAATGAGAAGTGCCTTCTATAATTTGATAAACTTCATCAATATGACAAATATTCATGATGTCTATTGGGGTGCAGCAAAGAAAATATTACAGAATATTTATAAGATTCCAGAGAGTAGTATTACTGATGTTGCGAAAATGTGTTATGTATCCACAGCAACTATTTCCAGACTTTGTCGTAAATTGAATTATGAATCATTTGCTGATTTTAAAAAAGATGTTACAATGAATCTTCATTATTTTAATCAAGATGCAAAAAGATTACTTTTTGATCATCAGCTTCCATCACCTGAAACAATAGGAGAAGGAAAAGAAATTTTTAAGAATCATTTTCAAAATGTAATTCGCAATCTTCAGGATACGTATGATAATATTCGTTATGAAGATTTGATCTATATTGTAGATAAAATTCATGATGCCAAACATATCTGTTTTGCAGGTAATTTCTTTACTCAGTCAGTGTCAATGCAATTACAGATTGAACTTTGTTATTTGGGTAAAGATTGTGTGGCTATGTATCCTTTGGAACAACAAAAAAACATTTATAAAACTTTAAAGGATTGTGATTTAATTATTGTATCTTCTATTGCTGGTGGTTTTTTCAAAGATCATATTGAAACAATGAGAGAACTGGTGAAGACAGAAGCATATGTGATTGCTATTACACAATTAGAGGAGTTTCCATATAGTGATAAGGTCGATATGATTTTAAGAGTAGGAAATGATCATCATTCATTGATTGGTAAATTTTCTATTACATATATCTTTGAAGTATTAGAAGCCTTATATCATCTTAAATACGGTATGAAAAGCAATGAAAAAAGCAACGATTACTGAGAAGTATCGTTGCTTTTTGAAGTTAAGACAACAAAATTCACCTGATTTGGACATAACACTTTATATGGGAATGAAGAAGGACCGCTTAATCCATTAGAAACGATTAATGTCGCATTTTTTTCTTCATATTTTCCATGATTATAAGTCTTAGCTCCCTCAATTGGGAACATAGCACCCAAATAAGGCAGATATACAGAACCACCATAACTATGTCCTGATAATTGTAAATCCACAACATTTTTGGCTTGTGTAAATGTATCAGGCTGGTGTGAAATGCCAAGAATCAATTTATCTTGAGATGTTTTGAATTGAGAAAAATCATATTCATTATCATAGGCAACTAAAGTAAAATTGGTTTCCTTATAATAAATAGGTCTTGTTTCATTGCTGAGAACTTCAAAACCACCATTATTCAACACTTGTGTGACTTCTAATGATGAAGCTTCATCATGTTCACCAAGAACAGCTAATTTACCATACTGACATTGAATCTTTTTTAAGATTTGAGAAACTTCATCAGCTTTAAAAACTTGTTCATCATATAAATCTCCACCAAAGATAACCATATCAAATGGATATTCATTTAATTCATCAACAATTTTTTCAAAACGTGTGATGCTATCTTGGTCAGTGAGATTAACATCTGATATGAAAGCAATTTTAAAGCCATTTAATTGTGAAGAAACAAGAGAACTTATATATTTTTGTTCATGAAATTCATAATCTTCTGGTGAAATGGCATAAACATAATAACCGAGAAAACATAAACCAAAGACGATTAATAATAAAATTAATCGTCTAATCAGCTTTTTCATACTTTTTTATTCATAATGACAGGAATAATCATTGGATTTCTTTTTGTTTTCTGATAGAAATAAGGAGCCAATGTATCCCTGATTGTATTTTTGATTTCACCAAAAGTTGTTTTTCTTTTTAATAATTTAGAAAGTTCTCGACTAACCAACAACTCAGCTTCACGAATCATATCCTTGCTATCTTGCATATACACAAAACCACGTGACATAATGATTGGTTTATTTAATAAACATCCTCCGCGAGAGTCCATAGAAATAAGGACTGAAACCATACCATCTTCACTTAAAATCTGACGGTCTCTTAAGACAGCAGTAGATAAACCAGTAATATCATTACCATCTACATAGATATCATCAACATGAATACGTGGTCCAAGACGTGCTTCTTCATTGTGTAAAAGAATAGAATCACCATTAGATAAAACAAAGGCGTTTCCTTTTGTGAGTCCAACTTCTTCAAATAACTTCGCATGAATTTTTAACATACGGTATTCCCCATGAACCGGGAAGAAATATTTAGGTCGTGTTAATAATAACATTAATTTTTGTTCCTCTTGAGAGGCATGTCCTGAAGTATGTAAGTTATTGATGGCTTCATTAGTTAAAACTCTGGCACCAGCACGGTATAATTTATTGATAACCTTGCTGACACTGCTGGCATTTCCAGGAATTGGATTTGATGAAAAGACAACAGTATCTCCTGGTTTAATAGAAACTTGACGATGTGTTCCATTCGCAATTCGGCTTAATGCAGCAAGCGCTTCTCCTTGGCTACCAGTACATAGAATTAAAATTTCATTATCAGGTAAGTTTTTAGCTTCATCATTTTTAATAAAGAAACGGTCAGGACATTTAATATATCCCAGTTTTCTAGAAACCTGAATATTGTTTTCCATAGAACGACCAAATACTAAAATCTTACGATTGAATTTAACAGCCGCATCAATAATCTGTTGAACACGGTGGACGTTAGAAGCGAATGTCGCAACAATTAAGCGACCTTCCGTCTTTCTGAATTCTTCTTGTACACTATAAGCAACCTGTTTTTCGCTAATGGAGAAGTTAGGAACTTCAGCATTCGTAGAATCACTTAAAAGAAGAGTCACACCTGTTTCACCTAAAAAGGACATAACCTGAAAATCAGCAGGATCACCAACTGGTGTTAAATCAAATTTAAAATCTCCAGTCGAAACAATGCGACCATTAGGTGTGTTCACAACAATTCCTAAAGATTCAGGAATAGAGTGGTTAGTTTTAAAGAAACCAATATTAAAATATTTTGTTTTAACCTGCGATAAATTATTAATTTGAATCAATTTTGTAGCTTGAGTTAAACGTTTTTCTTCAAGCTTTCTTCTAATCATGGCACAAGCTAATGGTGAAGCATATATAAAAGGAATGTTCACAACCTGTAATAGAAAAGGAATTCCTCCAATATGATCTTCATGTCCATGCGTAATCAATAAAGCTTTAATTTTCTTTTGGTTACGTTTTAAATATGTATAGTCTGGAATGACATAATCAATTCCAGGAAGTCCATCTTCTGCAAATTTAACACCGGCATCAATAATGACCAATTCATCATTGTGTTCAATGCAATACATATTTTTTCCAACTTCGTTAAGACCACCTAAAGCAAAAACTTTTGTATCAGTGGATAATGATTCTTTTTTATGTTTGTTTTTATTATTATAGGATGTTCTTCTTTGAAAAGAACGTTTTTGAGGCATATCTGCCATTCATTCTCACCTTTCTTTCTATTGATTTATAATGAATGTCTTTTTGAGATAGTTTTCAACAGCATGATGAAAGTATCTATACTTATATATATTATACCATTTTTCATATGTTTTTTCATTAGTGCTCTCTATTTTATCTATTATTATGATAAAAAAATGTTGAAAAATGAAAATCTATCTTATTGACATACTGTATCATAACTGAAAATATAGTGAAATGCAAATAGAAGATACGAATTTAACAAAAAAGCTACTCCTTTGAGTAGCCGTTAAATCTTTTTACATGCACCAATTGCTAAAGAATGAGGTCCAATATGACAAGCAACACTTAATGAAAGTGGGTCACAAATGACTTCATGATTTGGGAAAGCTTCTTCCACTTCTTTTTTGAATTCAAGTGCCAAATCTCTATCATATGTATAAGCAATCATGATATGAGCCTCTGACATATCTTCGTGTATTGGATCAATACGTTCTTTAATATCTTTTTGAAGGGCTTCAATCATTATTTTTGATGCTTTTTGCATTGTACGTGTTTTTTGGAAAGAATCTAATTTTTCACCTTGAATTGTGAGAACAGGTTTGATTTTTAATAATCCTCCTAAGGCTGCAGCAGCTGGTGTAATACGACCACCTTTTTTTAAATATTCCAAAGTGTTCACAGTAATATAGATAGATGCATTGAATTTATTTTCCATTAAGATATCATGAATTTCTTTTGCATCTTTACCTTGTTTCGCTAATGCCATGGCATCCAAAACATCCCGTTTTTGAGTCACAGAAATACGTTGTGAGTCTACAACAAAGACTTTTCCTTTATAATCTTCATCATCAGCTAACATCATAGCAGTCTGGCAAGAACCACTTAAACCACTTGACATTGGAATATGCACAATCTGATCATAATCTTCTAAAATACGATCAAAGAAAGCCGTCACTTCTCCAGCGGCTGGCTGTGAAGTAAAAACTTCAGCTCCATTCATTAACTTATCATAAAACTCTTCTTGAGTCAGATTGATATCTTCTTTATATTCCTGACCATCAATAGTAAAAGGCATAGGTAAAACAAAAATTCCTAATTCCTTGGCTTCACTTTGCGTAATTCCACTATTACTGTCAGTCATAATTGCTACTTTCATGAAATTCCTCCTTATGTTAATAATATTATTGTATCTAAATAAAAAAATAATGCAACTCTTTTTGTGCATTGCGATATATTTCTAGGGTGAAAATAATAATGATATATTCATATAAAATTGCAAAAAAGATATGATATAGATTGTGAATGTGATAAGATAATGAAAAAAGAAAAGAGGAATGAAAATGCTAGATCGATTGATTGAAAAATATGCTGGCTTTGGTATGAGTGTCATAGAAGCTACCATTATATTTATAGTTGGATGGTATGCTGTGAAAATAATATTACATATTCTTTCAAAGATGATGAGAAGAAGTCAGATTGATGCGATTATTGAGAATTTTGTTATATCTATATTAAATATAGGATTAAAAATTATTGTGATTATTACTGTCATTGCACAGTTAGGTGTACCTACAACATCATTAGTAGCTGTTTTAACAACAGCTGGAGCCGCTATTGCATTAGGCTTGCAAGACTCTATGAAAGGTGTTGCTTCAGGTATTACGATTTTATTTTCTAAACCATTTATTAAAGGAGATATTATAGAAATAGATGGCTATGTAGGAACTGTTCAGGAAATACAGCTTCTATATACAATTGTCATGACATTTGATAATAAAATGGTTGTTATTCCTAATAATGATCTGGTTTCATCTAGTTTTGTCAATTATTCACATGAAGATATCCGTCGTGTGACTATGACGGTAGAATTACATCCTGATAGCGATGTTCAAAAATTTAAGAGTGCTCTTATGAAAGTTATAGATCAGCATCCATATGCTTTAAAGGAACCAGCACCAGTTGTGAAAATTGGCGAATATAAAGAAAGAAGTGTTTCCATGCAAATATGGGTATGGTCTAAAAATGAATATTTTTATGATTTGAATGATGATTTGTGGGTAGCAGTCAGAGATATTTTCAAAGAACAAAATATCAAAATTCCATCACAACAAATTGATGTCCATATTCAACAAAATGATATAAAATCATAGAAAAAATGTTTAAACATTCATACAATACCGATATAATTGTATACAGATGTCAAAAAATAATATCTATATTTAGTTAAAATACAAAAAAACGTGTGTTTCGGTTGGGTTATGACAAAAAAGCAAAAAAACATTAAAAAAAGTATAGCAATCTTAAAAGAGTTGTGATATATTAGTAGAAAATAACTAACGTGATTGGTTATTTTGGAGGAGGGAAATTAAATAATGAAAAAGAATTGGTTTGCAAAAGCTGCCGCTTCTGTAACATGCTTAGCTATGTTAGTTGGATGTGGTGGTGGAAATGCACAAACACACGCAAACGAAGTCACAGTGAATTTGGGACAGGAGCCACCTGAATTAAATTCAATTTTGACTACAAGTACAGGGTCTATGAACGTTCTTAGACATTGTATGGAAGGTTTAGTAATGCAAAAAGAAAACGATGAAATCGTTCCTGGTGTTGCTGAAACTTGGGATGTATCTGATGATAGCAAAACTTATACATTCCACTTAAGAAAAGATGCAAAATGGAGTAACGGTGATCCTGTTACTGCACAAGATTTCAAATTTGCATTTGATACTCATTTCAATGTAAATACTGGAGCAACTTATGCAAGTACTTGGAAATCAAAAATTAAAGGTGCTGAAGAAGTTTATGCTAAAACTAAAGGATTAAGCACTGAAGAAGCTCAAAAAGTTATTGATCAATATGCTGGATGGAAAGCAGTAGATGACTATACATTCGTTGTAGAATTTACTGAACCATTTGGATATGCATTAGACTTATTAGCATTCCCATCATTCTTCCCAGTAAATCAAAAAGCATATGAAGAAATGGGTGGATATGATAAAAAATATGGTACTACTGAAACAAACTTACTTTATAATGGTAGATTTACTATTACAAAATGGACTCATAATGAATCATTAGAATTAACTAAAAATGATAATTATTGGGACAAAGATTCTGTTAAATTAGACAAAATCACAATGAAAATGATTGCTGATGCTAATACTGCTTTAAATGAATACAAAGCTGGTAACTTAGATATGATGGAAGTTAACGGTGAACAAGTTCAAACATTAGAAGCAGATGATCAATATAAAGATCAATTAGCAAACTTTGATGATGGTGGAGCTTGGTATTTTGAATACAACTTCACAAGCAAAGGATTTAACAATAAAAAAGTACGTCAAGCAATTACTTCAGGTATTGATGTACAATCATTAGTTGAAAAAATCATGTTATCAAAACATTCAAAAGTTTCTAACATGTTTACACCACCAGCAATTACTAATGGTAAATTTGGTGAATATTGTGGAGATATCTTAGTACGTAAAGATTTTGCAGAAGCAAAAAAATTACTAGAAGAAGGTTTAGCTGAAGAAGGATTAACTTTAGAAACTTTCAAACCAAAATTATTATGTGATGAAACAACTTCTGCTGTAAAACAAGCTAACTATATTCAAGAACAATTAAAAACAAATTTAGGTTTAACTGTTGAAGTTGATCAAAAAACTTACAAAGCACGTTTAGCTGATATGGATAAGAAAAATTATGACTTCGTATTAGCTGGATGGGGACCAGATTATAATGACCCTATGACATATTTAGACTTATATTTAAGCGATAGTTTAAATAACCATGCAGGATATGCAAATCCAGAATACGATGAAATCGTTACTAATGCACAAACTATTGCTGATCAAGATAAATATTTTGCAGAATTAAAGAAAGCTGAAGAAATTTTAGCTGATGAACAACCAGTTGGTTTCTTATATAATAGAAATAAAGATTATATCTTGAATCCAAGTGTAAAAGGTGTTGTAAGAACTGCATTCCAAGATATTAACTTAAACTATGCATATATTGAACAATAATTAAATAAAAATTTCATATTAATATGATAATTATTTTAGACTGGGCTATATGCTAATATAGCCCATCTTTAT
Source organism: Clostridium sp. AUH-JLR23 (assembly GCF_964238065.1). Lineage (NCBI taxonomy): Bacteria > Bacillati > Bacillota > Clostridia > Eubacteriales > Clostridiaceae > Clostridium > Clostridium sp. AUH-JLR23. The sequence goes on along the minus strand of NZ_CAXSKY010000022.1, from coordinate 38,342 downwards.
TGAATGAAAAAAAAGTGTTTTTTAAAAAAGGATGTGAAAAAATGTTAAAATATGTAGTTAAAAGAGTTATATATGCGTTGTTAACAATTTTTGTATTAATGCTATTAACATTTTTAATGATGCATAACTTACCTGGAGATCCATTCAGTACTGGTAAAGGGTTTGATCCTGCTACACTTGCGGCATTAGAGAAATTCTATGGGTTAGATAAACCCATTTTAGAACAATTTTTTATCTTTGTTGTGAATGCTTTTCAGGGAGATTTAGGAACTTCAATTATATATAATCGTCCAGTTATGGATATTATTATGGAAACTTTCCCAGTATCATTCCAATTAGGTATGGTATCTTTAATTTTCGCTGTTATCGCTGGGGTATTCTTAGGAGCACTTGCAGCTATTCGTAGAGGAAAGAAAACAGATACATTTGCGATGGTATTATCTGTTATCGGTGTTTCTATCCCAAGTTTTATTATTGCCTCTTTATTGCAATATTTCTTGGCATTGAAACTTTATCAGTGGACAGGATTAAGACTTTTCCAGATTACAGGATGGGGAAGTTTGAATCAAATGATTCTGCCTGCATTGGCTTTGAGTTTTAGTTCGCTAGCTACAGTTTCACGTTTGATGCGTACAAGTATGCTAGATGTTTTAAGCTCAGATTATATTAAAACTGCAAAAGCTAAAGGTCTTTCTGAAAAACAGATTTTATGGAAACATGCTTTACGTAATGCATTGATGCCTGTACTTACTGTTTTAGGTCCAACTGCAGCAGCAGTTTTAACTGGTGGTTTCGTTGTTGAAAAGATATTTACAATTCCAGGTATGGGGCGTTATTTTGTTGATTCAATTACACAAAATGACTTTACAATGATTGCTGGAGTTACATTATTTTATGGTGTATTCTTAATTGTCGCTATTTTAGTTGTCGATTTATTATATGGTGTCATTGACCCTCGTGTTAATGTTGCTAATGTGAAAGAATAGGGGGAGAGTCATGGAAAAGAAAGTAGAACAAGAATTAAATGAAATTTCTTTAGTAGATGAAGATGTTCTTTCACCTGATTGCGATATTGACGCAGAAGAATTTGAATGGGTTGGTCAGGATGAAGAAAAAATGCAAGCGATTGGACGACCAAGTGTCAGCTTCTGGAAAGATGCTTTCAATCGTATTAGAAAAGATAAAGTTGCTATGACTATTATTATTTTCTTAATTGTTTTAGGAATTTTGTCAGTCGCTGTTCCAATGTTTTCTCCATATACTATTTCTGAACAACATATTGAACATACTCATGCTGGTTTATTTTATAACGCTGGTGACCATATGCATATATTTGGTACAGATGATTTGGGTCGTGATCAGTTTACACGTATATTCTATGGAGCAAGAATTTCTTTAACAATTGCTCTTGCTGCAGTTTTTATTAATGTGATTGTTGGTGTTATTTACGGTGGTATTTCAGGATATTTCGGTGGATTAGCTGACAATATTATGATGCGTGTTGTTGAAATCATTAACGGTATTCCTTATCTATTAATCATTATTTTGTTAAGTTTGGTTATGGAAAAAGGTGTTATGACAATCATTTTTGCTTATTCACTTGTCGGTTGGGTTGGAACGGCCAGGCTGGTTCGTGGAGAAGTTATTCGTTTGAAAGAACAGGAATTTGTTATTTCTGCAAAAAGTATGGGAGCTTCACCAACACGTATTATTGCAAAACATTTAGTTCCTAATACTTTATCAGTTGTTATTGTTAACTTGACTTTAGCTATTCCTAATGCTATTTTCACTGAAGCATTCTTATCATATATTGGTTTAGGTGTTCCAGTTCCATTAGCATCAATGGGAACACTTGCTAATAACGGAAGTCAGTTCTTCCAGCAATATCCAATTGAATTAGTTATTCCTGCATTATTTATTAGTTTAACAATGCTTAGCTTCAATTTATTAGGCGATAAATTGAGAGATGCATTTGATCCTAAGTTAAGGAGGTAATCATCGATGAATCGTGTATTAGATATAAAAGATTTATATGTTTCATTTGATACTTATGCTGGTGAAGTTCAAGCTGTTCGTGGAGTGTCTTATCACGTTAACGAAGGTGAAGTATTGGCTGTCGTAGGTGAATCAGGATGTGGAAAAAGTGTTACTGCACAAACAATCATGAAACTAAATCCTATGCCACCAGCAAGAATTAAATCTGGTGAATTGACTTTATCAGGAATAGATATTATTCATACTCCAGAAGAAGATATGCAAAAGATTCGTGGAAAAGAAGTCAGTATGATCTTTCAGGATCCAATGACTTGTATGAATCCAACAATGAAGGTTGGTAAACAAATTGTTGAAGCGATTGTTCACCATCAAAAACTTTCTAAAGAAGAAGCAAATGCGAAAGCTATTGAAATGTTAAAATTAGTACAAATTCCTAATGCAGAAGAAAGAGCAAATCAATATCCACATCAGTTCTCTGGTGGGATGCGTCAACGTGCTATGATTGCGATGGCTTTATCATGTAACCCAAAACTATTGATTGCTGATGAACCAACAACAGCGTTGGACGTTACGATTCAGGCACAGATTATTGATTTGTTAGATGATATCAGAAAGAAAACTGGAACAGCAATTGTTTTAATCACTCACGATTTAGGAGTTGTAGCATCACTTGCTGATAGAATTGCTGTTATGTATGCTGGAAAAGTTGTTGAAACAGGTGCAGCTAAGGATATCTTCTATAATCCATCTCATCCATATACAGTTGCCTTACTGAACAGTTTACCAAAACATGATACGAATAAATCTGATAAATTATCATCAATTCCAGGAACACCACCTGATTTATTAGATCCACCAAAAGGATGTGCTTTTGCATCACGTTGTGAAAAATGTATGAAAATTTGTCAAAATAAACAACCACCAATTTTCAAATTAAATGATGGTCATGAAGCTTCATGCTGGTTATTACATAAAGATTGCCCATCATCTCAAGGAGGAAAATCATAATGGCTGATGAAAATATTTTATTAAAAGTTGATAATGTCTCTAAACACTTTAGAGTAGAAGGTGGAATATTAAAAGCTGTTAATGGTGTTACTTTAGATATTAAAAAAGGTGAGACTTTAGGTCTTGTTGGTGAATCTGGTTGTGGTAAATCAACACTTGGACGTGTTGTTATGGGGATTTATGAACCAACAGATGGAAAAATTATTTATGATGGACAAGAAATGCATATTAAGAATTCAAAAAAACGTGCTGAATATGCAAAACATGCACAAATGATTTTTCAAGATCCTTATGCATCATTAAATCCACGTATGACTGTTGAATCTATTATTGCTGAAGGTATGGAAATTCATAAGATGTATACACCTGAAAAAAGAAAGCAAAGAGTTCATGAATTACTTGAACTTGTTGGTTTAAATAAAGAACATGCAAACCGTTTCCCTCATGAGTTCTCAGGTGGACAACGTCAACGTATTGGTATTGCCAGAGCTTTGGCTATTGAACCAGAATTTTTAGTTTGTGATGAACCAATTTCAGCGTTAGATGTATCAATCCAATCACAGGTTATTAACTTATTAATTGATTTACAGAAAAAATTAGGATTAACATACTTATTTATTGCGCATGATTTGGATATTGTAAGATATATTTCAGATCGTATTGCAGTTATGTATTTAGGACATTTGGTAGAATTAGGAACAAGTGATGAAGTATATTCTCATTCATTACACCCTTATTCAGAAGCGTTATTATCTGCTGTACCAATTCCTGATCCTCAATTAGAAAAAGATAAACAGCGTATCATTCTTGAAGGTGATGTACCAAGCCCAATTAATCTCCCAGCTGGTTGTCCATTTGCTGGAAGATGTCGTTATGCAACAGAAGAATGTAAGACAAATAAACCTTCTTTAGAAGAAGTAAAACCAGGACACTTCGTTGCTTGTCATCACCCACTTGTAAAATAAAAATGTCTAGATAATAAAAAGACTCTTATACATGAGGTATGTATAGAGTTTTTTTATTGAATAATTCTAACATGAGATATATATGAGTTTATATAAAAAAATCCTATGAAAAAGTAGGATTTTTTTATATAAATTATTTATAATAGTTTTGAATAATAGTGATATTTTCTTGTGATAATTCAAAAGATGGCATGACAATGATAACTGATTGTTTATGTAATAAAACAAGTGAAACCAATTGATTATCTGCATAACCATAAATACAAGAATGATCTTCTTTTATTTTATTACTTCCATAAAGTTGAGGTTCACTTTTTATCTGTTCAAATATGTGTTGAGCACGTTGAGATGAATTAAACTGGTATTCTTTAATATAGAGAGCTTCATTACCCTGTTTTGCAGTTTCTAAAGAAATATAAGTATGTGGGATAGTAAAGCTTGCATAAGATTGTGTTGATAGCTCAGTTGACTTTTGAATATCAAAATCATTTAACTGTAATATGGCATGTTGTTCAGGTGTAAAAGATTTAGCATTGAAAGTATCTTCGGCTAAACCACCAACAACCAGGATGAATGATAGTATTGCAAGGAAAGAATACAGAGTTCTAAAGAATTTTAGTTTTTTAATCTGGAAATGTGGCTGATCACTTTGTATTTGTTTATAAAAGCTACTTATACCATAAAAATTACAGAAATTTCTATATAAAACTGTTATTAATAAGAAAATGATTCCAATGTAAGTTGTTGTGATACCATAGCTGTTAAACTGATCAAAAGATGCATGAAGTAAATAATTAAGATACATGATGGAAATAATAAGAGCAATGATAAAATAAATCAAAGACGAAAGTCTTATTTTGAATGATAAAGCATCTATTTTTGATTCATGGTGAAAAGGAAAGTTTTTTTCTTCATTTGAAGTAAAGACATACATATTATTTTTACTATAAATATATTTTAAACCCTGTTCTTCTTTTTGATCAATAAAATGATAATGACTTGTTCTTTGAGAAATTTTTGAGGAACCTGTAGGATTAAAAAAATCAATTGTATAATAAACTGGTTTATCTTTCTTTCTAAAAAATGAGATTATAGATAAATCATTTGTGCTGTATCCTTGTTTACCTAATTTATCTAATTCTTCCTGTAATAACTCATATTCATAAGGTTTATAATGAATGAACTTAATTTTCATAAGAATTTCCTCCTTAATGTGGTTATTATATCAAAGACAACTAAACTTGTCTATGTAAGAAAAAAAGCTCATGATGAGCTTTTTATAATTGAAGTAAGAATTGTGTATAAGCTAAGTAAGCTTCATAAACATCGACTTTTGATACGATTTCATGAGGAGCATGCATGTTTAAAACAGCAATTCCTGCATCAATAACATTCATATCATAATTTCCTAAGATGTAGGCAATAGTACCTCCACCACCTTGATCAACTTTACCAAGTTCAGCAGTTTGGAAATGGACACCAGCTTGATCCATAACATTTCTAATTTTAGCAAAGTATTCAGGATTAGCATCATTGCTTCCGCTCTTACCACGAGAACCAGTGTATTTATTGAAAACAATTCCTTTTCCTAGATATGCAGCATTTTTAGGATCATTCACTTCTTTATATAATGGGTCAAAACCAGCACTGACATCACTTGATAACATCATAGAATGAGCTAAAGCTTTTCTAACAGATAAGAATGTATCATCACCACATAAGTGTAAGATTTGAGCAATTGTATTTTCAAAGAATAAAGATTGAGCACCAGTCGCACCAACACTACCAATTTCTTCTTTGTCAACTAAAATACAACAAGATGTATATTGTGGGATTTCCTGAATATCTAAAATAGCTTTTAAAGATGTATAAGCACAGACACGATCATCATGTCCATAACCCATAACCATGCTTCTATCTAAACCATAATCTCTGGCAGGGCCACTTGGTACAACTTCAATTTCTGCACTTAAGAAATCTTCTTCTTCAATATCATATTTTTCTTGAAGAAGTTTTAAAATATTCGCTTTAACAGCATCTTTTTCAGTATCTTTTAAAGGAATGCTTCCTAATGTCACATCTAAATTTTCTCCTTCAATCACTTTCGCAGCTGTTTTTTGCATTTGATCAGCAGATAAATGAATTAATAAATCTGTAATACCTACAACAGGATCATGATCATCTTCACCAATCACAACATCAATCTTAGTTCCATCTTTTTTAATAACAACACCATATAATGATAAAGGAATAGTCACCCATTGATATTTTTTAACACCACCATAATAATGAGTATCTAATAAAGCAAAACCATCACTTTCATAAAGTGGATTCTGTTTTAAATCTAAACGTGGTGAATCAATATGTGCTCCTAAGATTCTCATTCCATCAACTAATGGTTTTTCTCCCATAATAAATAAAGCTAAGTTTTTATCTTTATTGATTACATAGAATTTATCTCCAGGTTTTAAACTGTCCATATTTTCAATATCTTGAAAACCAGCTTTTTTAGCAAGTTCAACAGATTCTTTTACACAAGCTCTTTCTGTTTTACCGGCTGTTAAGAAAGCTTTATAACCTTCATTAAAATCCATAACATCTTGATATTGATTACTTTCGTATTTGTCCCAAGCATTTTTTGCGTACATTTTATATAACCTCATTTCTTTCAATTATTTTTAATAGAACTTCTACTTGTTTTTTCATCATTGTTAATGATACATATTCAAAAGGTCCATGAAAATTATATCCACCAGTTCCTAGATTTGGACAAGGAAGTCCCATATATGTTAAATTAGCACCATCAGTACCTCCGCGAATAGGTACAGCATATGGCTCAATACCACATTCTTTCATGGCTGCCATGGCATTTTCAACGATATACATATGTTGTTCAATATGTTCACGCATATTTAAGTAACTTTGTTCAATTGTGACTTTAACCATTGGATATCCATACTTTTGATTTAAGAATGCAGCAATATTTTCAAAATCCTGACATTGTTTTTTAGCTAATGTTAATTCATGATTTCTAATGATGTATTCCATCACTGTTTTTTCACATTTTCCCTGAATATTTTCAAGATGATTAAAACCTTCATATCCTTCTGTATATTCTGGTCTGGCATGAACTGGTAACATAGCATCAAATTCCTGAGCAATGCGAATAGAGTTAATCATCGCATTTTTAGCACTTCCAGGATGAATACTTTTCCCTGTGATTTCTACGACAGCACTAAATGCATTAAAGTTTTCATATTCAATTTCAGCAATATTACCACCATCAATTGTATAAGCATAATCAGCATGGAAAGCTTCTACATCAAAGTTTTCAGTTCCTCGACCGACTTCTTCATCAGGAGTAAAAGCAATCTTAATATCATTGTGCTTGATTTCAGGATGATGGTAAAGATATTCAGCCATACTCATGATAATCGCAACCCCAGCTTTATCATCTGCACCAAGCAATGTTGTTCCATCAGTTGTGATTAAATCATGATGAATCACATTGAGAAGTTCAGGAAATTCATGAGGATCAAGATATAATTCTTTCTCTTGATTAAGAGTAATTGTTGTTCCCTGATAATCTCTAATGATTTGTGGTTTGACATTTTGACCAGAAGCATCAGGAGAAGTATCCATATGGGCAACAAAACCAATGACTTTGCCATGATCACTGTTTGCTGGAATTGTTCCATAAACAATACCACTTTGATCCAAGTGAGCATCTTCAATACCAATCTTTTTCATTTCTTCGACAAGATATTTTCCTAGTTCTAATTGTTTCATAGAAGAAGGTGTTGTTGAAGATTGAGGATCAGATTGTGTATCAAAACTAATATATTTTAAAAATCTTTCTTCTATACTCATTCATCTTACCTCGCTTTCTCTCTTATTATACATGGAAATTCACAAATAATCCATGATTATGATATAATCATAAATAGGGAGGTATTGAAAATGAATCAAACAATTCAGGAATTATTTGACAGAAAATCTGTTCGTGCTTATAGTGATGAAATCATAACGCCAGAGGAAAAAGAATGGATATTAAAATCTGCCTTACAGGCACCGACAGCAGGCAATATGGCTCTTTATTCTATTATTGATATACAGGATCAGTCCTTAAAAGATCAGCTCGCTATCACTTGTGATCATCAGCCATTTATTAGTCAGGCACCTATGGTTTTGCTTTTTTTAGCTGATTATCAAAAATGGTATGATATATATACTCACTATGATAAAGATATCCAACCATTGGAAGAGTCTGATTTGATCTTAGCTTTGGAAGATTGTATGATTGCGGCGCAAAATGCAGTCGTAGCAGCATGGTCTTTAGGAATAGGATCATGTTATATTGGGGATATTTTAGAAAATTTTGAAATTCATCAAAAGCTTTTTGATTTACCAAAGTATGCCATTCCAGCAACTTTACTTGTTTTAGGAAAACCAACGCTACAACAACAAAATCGTCCAAAACCACAGCGTTTTGATTTAGCAGATATGGTAAGTGTCAATACTTATCATCATAAAACAATGGATGAAACAAAACAGATGTTTATTAAACAGACTGGTAAAAATGAAGATGAACTCAAAAATTATATACAGGCTTTTGCGAAAAGAAAATTTCATGCGCAATATCGTAAGGAAATGAATCGCTCTGTTAAAAAGATGATCGAATCATGGAAATAATAAAACGGACAAAATGTCCGTTTTTACTCATCAAATTTTTTAATCGTTTTATCTGTGATTTCAATATGTTTACGATATAATGAAATATTAACAACGCGACTTCCTACAGCATAGATTAAAGCCATGCTTGGAACCGCAATTAATAATCCAAAGAATCCAAATAAGTTTCCAAAAATAACTAATGATAATAAGACATATAATCCAGAAATACCAACAGCTCCGCCTACAACACGAGGATAAATAATATTGGCTTCAAATTGCTGAATAATCACAAAGCAGATTGTAAAGATAATAGCTTGTGTAGAGTTAATAGCTAATACTAAAATAAAACTGACCGCAAATCCAAAATAACCTCCAAACATTGGAATAAGACTGGAAATACCAATAATAAAGGCAATCAATTCTGGGAAAGGTAAGCCTGTTATTCTAAAGCCGACATACATTAAAAACATTAAAATACAGCTTTCTAACAGCTGACCAGAAACAAAACCATTAAAATAATGATTGGCTTCGGCACCAATATCAAAAATCACCAATGAACGATGATATCCAAATAAGAAAGTCACAATTTTCTTTAACTGTCTTAAATGCGTTTCTTTATTGGCCAGTAAATAGATAGCCATAATAAAAGATGTAATCGCATTAATAAAAACACCAAAGATACCAATAGATTGAAAAATAAGATGAATTCCAGCATTCCCTAAAATATTACCACTTTGAGAAAGCAAATGATTCAAATCAAGGCTTGTTAGAGCCTGTTGAATAGATTCATAATTAATCGCATAATTGATATGGAAATGAGCTAAGGCATCATTAATCATTGTGACGAGACGATCAGCATAATTAAAAATATTTGTAATAATTAAGGCAATACTTTCACCAAGTCTAGGAATAATAAATGCTGAAAAGAGAATAATCAAGATAACAGCCAATATTAATGTTGTTGCAATACTTAAACCTCTTTTCAGTCCTTTACGTTTGATCTTTTTACCATACAAATGTTCAATCTTACGCATAGGTATATTTAAAATAAAAGCGATAATAATAGCGATATATAAAGGTGTCGCAAGTGCTAAGATATCACTGAGTATAGCAAAAACAGTTTCATAATTAAAAACAACAAAAGCCAGTAAAATGGCATATGTTAAATAAAAAATTGTTTTATTTTTTTTGACTATTTGACTTTTGTCAATCATAGGTTCACCTTCTTTTATGGTTATAATCATAACATAATTGCTTATAAAAGTGTAGTTCATTGTTTATTTAAAAAAATATGTTAAAATAAAGAAAAGCATCAAAGGAGGAATGAAGATGAAAGCAGCTGTTTTATTTAAAGATGGTTTTGAAGAATTAGAAGCATTAAGTGTTGTTGATGTGTTAAGAAGAGCACAATTGACATGTCTAATGGTTGGAATGGATGCAATGAGTGTTAAAAGTTCACATGGTATAGAAGTCAAAATGGATCAATTGTTTGATGAAAGTGTTTATGATGTGGATATTGTTGTTTTACCTGGTGGTTTACCTGGAGCGACATCTCTTCGTGATGATCAAAGAGTGATAGATATTTTAAAAAGTTTTAATGAACAGGGAAAATGGATTGGAGCCATTTGTGCAGGGCCTATTTCATTAGAAAAAGCCAATGTCATAAGCAATAAGAAATTCACTTGTTATCCAGGATTTGAAAAAGAAATTCCTTCAGGGATTTATCAGGATGTATTAGTATGCTGTGATCAGAATATGATTACAGGACGTGGACCTGCCGCTGCTTTGGAATTTGCCTATACAATCTTAGAAAAATTAGGACAGCCTTCAAAAGATATTCGTGAAGGTATGCAATATCATTATTTAGTAAAGTAAAAACGACTTCTCTCATAGAAAGTCGTTAGAAATGTGAAATCATCATTTCAATTTCATATTCAAAGAATTGTTCTTGGAAATAGACATATTGTTCTATTTCTTTTTTTGTATAGGTTTTTGATATAGGAGCAATAACCCATTTATCTTCATTATCATTGAAACGATGAATAATGGCAATGACTTTTCCTGTAAAATGAGATAAAGGTATATCAACACCAATAACATAGGCATCTTGATATTCTCCATCACCACCTATGATTCCTTCAATGTATCCATAGTTAATAGGGTAATATAGATTTTTATGTTGAGGGTGAAAACTGCCCATAGGACGATCAATAGTCACGGTAACTTGCATATTTATTCTATAAATGAGCGACTGATAATCGCAAATTCATCTTGACTGGCAAGATGTATCTTTTCCATTTTTTCTAAGGAATCATCAAAATCTTTCGCAACTTGTGGATCAAATGCCATAGCTGGACTTTCATAATAAGTCCATGAGTGATGATCTAAAACATGAGGAACTAAAGTTTTCACCAGCAATGCTGTTGGATATTTTCCATTTGCCAGACTGACATGAAAGTCTTTACAGCTTTGAAATCCCAAACGAACATAAGTTCCAGGATTGCCTAAAATGACAATAGTATCATATCCAAGCTGATAGGCTTCTTTCATGGAGTGTTCAATCAGTCTTTTTCCATAACCCTGTTTTTGATATTCAGGTAAAATGCAGACAGGACCAAAAGTGAGAACAACTTTTTCATTTTTATTTTCATCTATAAGCTTTGCTTTGGTATACATGATATTCCCAATAATTTTTCCATCTTTTTCTAAAACAAAATCTAATTCATGAATAAAATCTTCATGATTACGAATGATATGTGCTAAATAATGTTCATAACATCCAGGCATATAAACGTTATAAAAGGATTGTCTAATAACATTTTCTACTGTCATATAATCTTTTTTCCCTTCATGACGAATGGTAATCATTTGTTTCTTTCCTCTCTTAGTTGATTTATTTTTTTGACAATGATGTAGCTACAACAGATGATAATGGCTCCAATCAGTGCAATACCACTGTATATTGGCATCATATATGAAAGCACATAGTCATCTCCACCTACAATAAGAAATGATAGAATATAAGATAAAAAATAAGAGTTCAAGATAAACAACCCTATAAAAGATCCAATCCCAATAACAATAACTTTTTCACTTTTTAACATAACAATCTCCCTTTTTATATTATAGTACTTTGACGAATGCTAAAGTACCTTCTTGATTATAATCTGGCTGATATGTAAAACCATCAATATTGAGTGTTTTCAATTCATCTAATGTACAAATTTCATTTAAGACCATCTGATTTAACATCTGACCACGTGCTTTTTTAATAATCATGGCGTTTCTTTTCATTTTCCCCTGATCATTGATCATGAAATCTATAAAATAGATATGAGGATGTCTTAACATATTGGTAAATTCTTTAGATGCTAAAGAAATAATGAAATCAACTTGTTCAAAGTGTTGATATAAAGGTGTATACCAATAATCATATAAGTTAATATGATCAGGTTTCATTGTCATATCTAAACGATAAGGCGTTATCAAAGTATTGTATTTTAAAACACCATAGTAAGCATCTAAAATACATAAGTGTTCAGATAAGTAGTCTTGATGATTCATATAAGATGCTAATTCAAGTTGTTTAAAAACTGTTCCTTGATAAAAAGCTAAAGCAGGATGAGCAGTCTGTTCTTCATGAAAATACTGATACACTTGAGTCGCCTGTTTATAAGATATTTTCATGAGTTGACATAACTGTTCATCATTATATTGTTTTAAAATGTTTGTAAGATATTGTGTTTCTTCTGGAAATAAAGGTTTACTACCAACAAAAGGAATCTTTTGATATTTCATTGTTTTACTTGGGGCAATGACAATTTTCATATTATTTCACCTCGAGATTATTATAAAGTATTTAATGTCATAGATAAAGAAATATGTTATAATCTTTGCGGGTGGTAAGATGAATACAATAGTCATAAATAAAATTTTAATGCATATGTTAGATTTTGAACATCGTAAGATTTATCATTCTACTGACTTTGTCGATATGAATGAAACATCTATTGATTATTATCGTAAGAAAGTAGAAAAAGCTTTAAATTCTCCTTCACTCAAAGAATTAACAGTTGGTTCTTTACATGAAATGATGTTAAGAAGTGACAAGATGATTGAAAGTGATGAAGAATTTATCAAACAGGCACATGAAATGACGGACAAGTTATTTGCGTTAGGTTCAGTTATAGAAGAAATGCCTAACAGTAATGTGCTGTTTGTGGATTGTTATAAAAATGGGGAAAGATATGTGGCAGCCTTAAAGCTCAACTATCGTTATATTCCTATGAGTGTGATTGATGAAGAAAACATTCGTATTACCAAAAAACAGGTTTTACCAACAATGGGTTCTCCTGTGGATGAAGCGATTGTTGTGAATGTGGATGCTAAAAAATTATTTTTAATTGAAAAGAAATATATGATTGATGGAAGAATGGATTTCTATTTGAATGCACAGTGGATTAAAGGTGAAGAAAAGTTGACGGATAAACAAAAAATGTCAACAATGAAAAAAGTTGTGAAAAAGATGGATGATATTTATAATGTCAATGATGGAAAAGCTTTACCTTTAATGAAGCATGAAATTCAGGAAAGAATTGATACAAATCAACCTGTTAAACCATTAGAAATTGTGAAAAAAGTATTGGAATCTGATGGTCAGGCACAGGAAGAAAGTGAAATCATGATGAAAGATTTAGGCATTGATGAAGAAGATCGTATTGAAAGCTTATCTTTAACATCAATGGATAAATGTAAGCTAGTGTTAGATGATGATATTGAAATTAGCTTACCAATAGAAGAATACTTATCTGGAGATAAGGTAGAAAAAGTGAAACAGGAAGATGGAACATATTCTATTTTATTGAAAGATGTCAGTGAAGTTATTGTCAAATAATATTCAAACAAGAAGTATGATTTGAAGATAGAAGAAGCATTTTTGAGTCATACTTTTTCATTGACAGAAGGTTAGTACATGTCATTATAGTTACATTTTTCAATATATTCATAATCTTAAGAAATGGGCATAATAAAATAGAGGCTGTGATAGGATGATTAGTTATGCACCATTATTTAAGACAATGAAGGAAAAATCTATAACAACATATGCCCTTATCCATCAATATGGAATTAATTCAAGAACAATCCATAATATTAAACATGGAAAGGGTATTTCAACATATACTTTAGAAAAAATATGTGAAGCATTAGATTGTACACCTAATGACGTTATTGAATTTATCAAAGAGGCAGAGTAATCTGTCTTTTTTTATATTCAATATATGTAGAAAACATCATAGAAAATAGGAGATAGAAACTCATTGAAAATCCTCATTTGACAAATAATGGGTGCTTTTTTAAGCGTTTTCATGTATAATAAAAACTATGAAAGGGGTTTTAATATGGCACAATTGGATAACTTTTTGATACAACTTTTCCATGAGGGAAATTGTTTAGAGATGTATAGAGTTTTTGGTGCGCATTTTGAGGAATTAGATGGACAAAAGGGTGTAAGATTTACCGTTTATGCTCCAAATGCAAGAAGTGTGCAGGTTGTTGGTGATTTTAATCAATGGAATGGTGAAAATCATTATATGGAAAAATATACTGATGGGGGTATTTATACTTTATTTATTCCAAAAATCAAACAATACGATACATATAAATATCGTATTGAAACACCCAATGGATCTTGGGTTGATCGTGCAGATCCATATGCTTTCTTTAGTGAATTAAGACCAGGAACAGCGTCTAAAGTTTATAAAATTGATGGCTTTAGATGGGCTGATAAACGTTGGTTAAATAAACGTACAAAGAATTTTGATAGAGTTTTAAATATCTATGAAGCCAATATTGGTTCATGGAAAATGAAAAAGGATTTTACAGATGAAGAAGATGGTGAATATTACAGCTATGAAGAAATGATTGATCAGATCATTCCTTATGTTGTAGAAAATGGTTTTTCACATATTGAACTGATGCCATTGACTGAATTCCCATTTGATGGTTCATGGGGATATCAGGCAACAGGTTATTTTAGTGCAACAAGCCGTTATGGAAATCCAAAACAGTTAATGGCATTTATTAATGCCTGCCATAAAAATAACATTGGTGTCATTATGGATTTTGTTCCAGCACACTTTGTAAAAGATGGACATGGGTTACATCAGTTTGATGGTGGTTTTGTTTATGAATATCCTGATATTAATTTAAGATATACGGAGTGGGATAGCTGTTATTTTGATTTAGGAAGAGAAGAAGTTCGTAGTTTCTTGATGTCTTCTGTTCATTTCTGGGCAAATTACTTCCATGTTGATGGTATTCGTTTTGATGCGATCAGTAATTTGATTTACTGGAAAGGAAATAAGGAACGTGGCGTTAATGATGGCGCTATTGAATTCATGAAACGTATGAATTCACATATGAATGGATTATTCCCAGGTGTCATGTTGATTGCGGAAGATTCAACAGATTATCCAAATGTTACAACAGCTCCACAATCTGGAGGATTAGGATTTGATTATAAATGGGATTTAGGTTGGATGAATGATACATTGGCTTATTTTAAAAAGGATCCAATTTATCGACAATATCCAGATGTCCATAATAAACTTACATTCTCTATGATGTACTTCTATCGTGAAAATTATATTTTACCATTCTCACATGATGAAGTGGTTCATAGTAAAGGAACAATTCTAGATAAAATGTGGGGAAATAATGACCAGAAGTTTGCGCAATGTAAGTCTTTGTATTTATATATGATGACACATCCTGGTAAGAAATTGAACTTTATGGGAAATGAGCTGGCTGAATATAAAGAATGGGATGAAAAGAAAGCTTTAGGATGGGTATTATTGAAATTCCCACAACATGATTCTTTCCATAGATATTTTCATGACTTAAATCATCTGATTTTAAAACATCCTGCTTTATATCAGTATGATTATTATCCAGAAGGATTTGAATGGCTCGTTGTTGATGATATGAAACAAAGTGTCTTTGCTTATGCACGTTATGCACCAGATGGGGAAGTGCTTGTCTGCGTGATGAACTTTGTAGGAAATACACATCATGGTTATCGTATTCCAGTTCCCGTAGCAGGAACTTATAAAGAGATTATTAATACGGATACAGACTACTATACAGGAAGCAATTTCACGAATAAACGTGCTATCAAATCACAAAAAATACACGCTGTCAACAAAGAAAATTCAATTTTGGTTGACATTGCACCATTTTCGAGTATGATATTTGAATTGAAGAGAAAATAGTTGAGGGAGACGAGATATGTTTAAGACAAAAGAAGAATTTAAATATGAGTTTTCAAGAAGAATTATTGAATCTTACGGACGTACAGTAGAAGAATCACACATTACAGAAAAGTTCATGACACTTGAAAGAATGGTTCGTGATTATGCATCTGTCAATTGGGCTATGACAAAAATGGCTACAAAAACAAATTACCAAAAACAAGTTCATTACTTCTCTATGGAGTTTTTGATTGGACGTTTATTGGTAAACAATATGATGAATTTAGGTATTTATGAGATTGCCAAAGAAGGATTAGCAGATTATGGAATTAATATCCATGATTTGGAAGAATTAGAATCTGACGCAGGACTTGGAAATGGTGGTTTAGGAAGACTTGCTGCCTGCTTCATGGATTCATTAGCTTCACTTTCTTATCCAGCATTTGGAAATACAATTCGTTATGAATATGGTTTATTTAAACAGAAAATTGAAAATGGATATCAAGTTGAAGTTCCTGATCAATGGTTAAAATTAGGAAATATGTGGGAAGTGAGAAAACCTAAACATGCTGTTGATGTTAAATTCTGGGGACGTGTTGTATG
Source organism: Clostridium sp. AUH-JLR23 (assembly GCF_964238065.1). Classification (NCBI taxonomy): domain Bacteria; kingdom Bacillati; phylum Bacillota; class Clostridia; order Eubacteriales; family Clostridiaceae; genus Clostridium; species Clostridium sp. AUH-JLR23. The sequence continues at coordinate 21,847 of NZ_CAXSKY010000022.1, read as the reverse complement.
GAATGAAGAAACTGGAAAATGGGATCATATCGATGCTGAATGTGTCAAGGCTGTTCCTTATGATATGCCAATTGTTGGTAATGATACAACTGTCACAAATACACTCCGTTTATGGTCTTCAGAACCAAGTGATGAAATTCCATCTAATAAAGATTTTAGACAATATGCTCAAGAAGTCAGAGATATCTGTCAGACATTATATCCTGATGATTCAACACTTGCTGGTCGTACATTACGTTTAAAACAACAATATTTCTTTGTATCAGCAGGATTACGTGCTATTATTAAAAATCATTTAAGAGTTTATCCATCATTATCTAATTTCCATGAAAAGAATGTTATTCAGTTAAATGATACACATCCAGTATTGGTGATTCCTGAATTGATGAGAATCTTAATTGATGAATATGATATGGATTGGGATGAAGCATGGCATATTACAACACAAACATGTGCCTATACAAATCATACAATCTTATCAGAAGCCTTGGAAAAATGGCCAATTTCAACAATGCAGGCATTACTTCCAAGAGTTTATCAGATTATCGAAGAAATCAATAGAAGATTTATTGGATATGTGAAACATATCAGTGATAACGATGAAGATTTATTAAATCGTGTTATGATTTTAAAAGATGGACAAGTACATATGGCTCATCTTGCAATTGTAGGAAGTTTTAGTGTTAATGGTGTTGCTAGACTTCATACACAAATTTTAATGGAACAGGAAATGAAAGATTTCTATTTCTTATATCCAAAGAAATTCAACAATAAAACAAATGGTATTACACATCGTAGATGGTTAGCTTATTCAAATCCTGAATTATCATCATTATTAAATGAAACAATTGGAAATGATTGGATTAAACATCCAGAAGAATTAGAAAAACTAATGGATTATGTTGATGATTCTATTGTTCAAGGGAAATTCTACAATGTCAAACAACAAAGAAAACAAGTTTTAGCTGATTATATTTATAAACACAATGGTATTAAAGTTGATGTCAATAGTATTTTTGATATTCAAGTCAAAAGATTACATGCTTATAAACGACAATTATTAAATATCATGCACGTGATTTATTTATATCAGCAAATGAAGATGAATCCTGAATTTAAGATTTATCCAAGAACATTTATCTTTGGTGCAAAAGCAGCTCCTGCTTACTATTTTGCAAAGAAAGTTATCAAATTAATTAATAGTGTTGCAGATGTTGTGAATAATGATCCTGAAACAAATCCATATTTAAAAGTTGTCTTTATTGAAAACTATGGTGTCACAATTGCTGAAAAGATTATGCCTGCTGCAGATGTTTCTGAACAGATTTCAACAGCTGGTAAAGAAGCAAGTGGTACAGGTAATATGAAATTTATGATGAATGGTGCTGTCACAGTAGGAACACTTGACGGTGCTAATGTGGAAATTGCTGAACGTGTTGGTGATGACAATGTGATTATCTTTGGATTAAAAGATAATGAAATTAATGAATTAAGATGGAATGGTCAATATAACGCATGGGATTATTATAATAATGATCCACGTATTAAACATGTTGTTGACTCATTAGTTGATGGAACATTCCATGAATCACGTGAAGAATTCAGAATGATCTTTGATGAATTGATGAATCGTAATGATGAATACTTCTTATTTGCCGATTTTGAAGCTTACTTAAAAGCTCAGGCAAAAGTAGATGAATTATATCGTGATCGTTCAAGATGGTCTAAAATGTGTCTTGTCAATATCGCAAAATCTGGATATTTCTCATCAGATCGTACAATTGAAGAATATGTTAAGGATATCTGGAAATTAGATAGAGTGAAAAGATAAAAAAATGGAAACCAATGAGAATTAGATCTCATTGGTTTTTTTACGCATTTAAAATTGAAAATAGGGAATAATAGTTATTTATAAAGAGTCTTGATGGATAGAATATCTTTGTTGATATTTTTTTATTAAGATTTTTTAACAAAAGCTGATAAAATCAAATCTTTTTTTGTAAAATTCATGTTTACATTATGTAAAGATTATGTTAAGTTTGTTTTGTGTGTAAATAGGAGGAAGAGATGGAACTGACAAACATATTCTCTATGCTAGGTGGGTTAGCTTTATTCCTTTATGGGATGACAATGATGTCAAATGGTTTAGAGCTGGCTGCCGGGAATAAGATGAAGTCAATTTTGGAAAAATTGACAACAAATCGTTTTTTAGGAACGCTAGTAGGAGCTTTAACCACAGCAATCATGCAATCATCTTCTGCCACAACAGTTATGGCAGTAGGATTTGTCAATGCAGGACTTATGCAATTAAAAAATGCTGTATGGGTCATCATGGGTGCTAATATTGGGACAACAATCACAGGACAGTTGATTGCCTTGGATATTACAGCTTTAGCACCTATTATTGCTTTTATTGGGGTTGTGTTGATTGCCTTTTTCAAAAGCAAGAAACTTGATGCAATTGGTGAAATTATTGCTGGTTTAGGTATTTTATTTATGGGAATGGAAATGATGTCTGGTGCTATGGCACCGTTAAGAAGTTCACCAGAATTTGCGAATATTGTCGCAAACTTTGAAAATCCATTGATTGGTATTTTGGTGGGTGCAGTCTTTACTGCCATCATTCAGTCATCATCAGCGTCAGTAGGTATTTTACAGGCGTTAGCGATGAGTGGTGTTATTACATTACCATCTGCCATTTATGTTTTATTTGGACAAAATATCGGAACATGTATTACGGCTGTATTGGCTTCCATTGGTGCTAATCGTAATGCCAAACGTACAACCATTATTCATTTATCATTCAATATTATAGGAACAATTATCTTTGTTATTATTAGTATGCTGACACCATTTGCTGCGTTTATGGAGTCATTGACACCAGGTAATGTCGTGTCACAAATTGCCAATGTACATACAGTATTTAATGTTGTGACAACAATCATCTTGTTGCCAATTGGAACAAAACTGGTCGATTTATCATTCATTATTTTACCAGAAAAGCCAGAATTGGAAGGAAAGATGCAGTTAAAATACTTAGACTTTGGTATTTTTACAAACGACTATCATATTGGAACAAGTGCTATTGCGAATACGCAGTTGTTCAACGAAACACAGAACATGCTAGATGTTGCAATAGACAATGTCCGCAAATCATTTGAACTTTTAATAGAGTTCAAGGAAGACAAATATGAAAAGCTACAAAAGAATGAAGAATATATTAACTATTTGAATAAAAATATCGTAGACTTTACAACAAATGCGATTTCAACAGAATTTCCAATAGAAGGATCACAGGCCATTGGTTTATTCATGAAGATATCATCAGACATTGAAAGAATAGGAGATCATGCGGTGAACATAGCCCAAAGGGCCGAGCTACTTCAAAGTGAAGACAGACGATTCTCACATGAAGCCATGGATGAGATAGGAATCATGAGCAGTCTTTGTGTCAATATACTAGATGAGCTGAGAATCATGAACTATGATGAGTTCAGTAGCATTGTAGACAAAGTTGATGTAATAGAAGAGAACATAGACAAGACACATCATCAGTTTACAGTGAATCAGCTTAAGAGATTGAAAGATAAAAAATGTACAACAGAGAACAGTGTTGTCTATACAAAGATTCTTACAGATTTTGAAAGAATTGGAGATCATGGATTGAACATAGCTGAAGGTTTCTATAAAGCCAGAGAAGCAATGAAAGCTATGAAGATGATAGAACATCAATAAAAAGCAGATATACCTATTGAAAGGTATATTTGTTTTTTTATATGACAATTGATATAAAGTATCAAACCTAAACAAGAAAAGTAAAGGGGTTACATTCTTTGATAGTTTTTTAGATTTGTTTATGTTATACTTGGAATGGTTAATAGTCGTGTTAAAGAGAAAGGATGGTTATATGGAAAAAAGTGCAGTAAGGATGAAAGCTTATGCAGTTGCTTTTGATGAGATTAGAGTTTACTTATCTAAAGGATATTATAATGGCATTAGTAGCCAATTTTATATTAAAAATATTGAAAATGATGAATTGATACCACTGAATGGAGATTCGTTGAATAATAGTAGTCAGGACGGATTTCAGGAATATGTATTTCATACCAATTTTACAATGGGAAAAGTTTATAAGGTTGTTGATGCCTATGGTTTAAGCTGTTATTTAGATTTTTCAAAACTATCTATGTGTGAAGAATTTGATGAATTATATTTTTATGATCATAATGATTTAGGAAATCAATATACAAAAGAGAAAACAACATTCAAAGTATGGGCACCACTTGCGACTGGTGTTATTTTGAAAGTCATGAAATGGAATGGGGAAACAGAATTGTTCCCAATGAAAAGGCAAAAAAAAGGTGTCTATTTTGTTGAAGTCTGCGAAGATTTAGAATTGGAACAATATGTTTATTTAATCAGACATACAAACAGTTATGAAGTGACTTTAGATCCTTATGCTTATTCTTCATCATCAAATGGACGTGCCAGCATTATTGTGGATTTAGAAAAAGTACCATGTCGTCAGTTTGATTTACCAATTTTAGAGAAAATGACTGATATGGTGATTTATGAAACAAGTGTTAGAGATTTTTCTATGTCTTCTACCAGTGGGATGAAAAATAAAGGAAAGTTTTTAGCTTTTACAGAATTAAATACATCAACAGATAGTGGAAATCCAACGGGATTAGATTATTTATCATGTTTAGGTATTACCCACTTACAGCTCATGCCTATTGCTGATTTTGCGACAGTGGATGAAAAGAATCCATTGGAACTATATAACTGGGGATATGATCCATTAGCTTATAATGTGACAGAAGGAAGCTATGTGACAGATCCAGACGATGGTTATATGCGTATTACTGAAGCACAACGAATGGTTGAAGCATTACATTCTAGAGGTATACGTGTTGTGATGGATGTTGTTTTTAATCATATGCATGATGTCAATATCAATGCTCTTGAAAGAACAGTGCCTTATTATTTCTTTAGAAGAAATGAAGATGGTAGCCTTTCTAATGGCTCATGGTGTGGTAATGATTTAAATACAACAGCACTGATGTGTCGTAAATATATTTTAGATATGTGTAGGCGCTGGCAGGTTTTATATGGTATTGATGGATTCCGTTTTGATTTAATGGGTATCATTGACCAGGAAACAATGAAACTTGTAGATGCACAGGGAAAAGCTTTAGATCCTTCATTTGTTGTTTATGGTGAAGGATGGAATATGCCTACAGCTTTAGATGAAGAGATGCGTACAACGATTCAAAATAATTTGAAAACACCATATATTGGTTTCTTTAATGATTTCTTTAGAGATACATTAAGAGGTACGAACCAGATGGAAACAAAAGGTTATTTTTCTGGTGATACGTATAAAACAAATGATGCGATGAAAGCTATTTGTAATTTAGATATGTTTGCGAAAATTACACAATCTATTAATTATGTAGAATGTCATGATAATGCGACATGTTATGATAAATTACAGATTTCGAATTATGATGAATCTGAAAAGATTAGAAAAAGACGTTCACGTCTGATGATGGCCGCAGTGATTTTATCGCAAGGTGTTCCTTTCTTGCATAGTGGACAGGAATTCTTTAGAACAAAAGGTGGACTTTCTAATACATATAATGCTGGTGATCAGGTTAATGCATTAGATTGGAATCGTAAAGATATGGAAATTGATACAACTCAATTTGTACAGTTTTTAATTCACCTTAGAAAAAATAATCCTTGTTTTAGATATGGAAGTTATGATATGATACGTAAAAATGTGAAAACAGAAAATATTAATCATCGCATGATTAAATATTCATTACATCAAAATGAGGGAGAATATAAGGATTTTATCATATACTTTAATGCTTCTCTAGAAACACTTCAGGTTGAAGTAGAAGATGGTTTCCAACTTTTATATCATAGTGAAAAAGGTAAAATTTTAGATCATCAATTAGATGTGAATGGAGTTTGTCTAGCGATATTAGTAAGATAGGAGTTATATATGAAGTTAATCGTTGGATTAGGAAATCCAGGTAAAGAATATGAGAAAACAAGACATAATGTTGGTTTTATGGTGATGGATTGTTTAGCAGATGATTTTCATGTGTCTATAAATACAAAAAAATTTAAAGGTGAATATGTCAAATTAAAATATCAAGGGGAAGATATTATTTTACTCAAACCAATGACATATATGAATAATTCAGGTGAAGCCGTAAGTCAGGTCATGAACTTCTTTAAAATTGATGTCGATGATTTACTGGTGATTTATGATGATATGGATATGCCAACAGGCAAGTTACGTTTAAGACAAAGTGGAAGTGCTGGAGGGCATAATGGAGTGAAAAGTATTATTGCTCATGTAGGTACACAAAATTTTAAACGTATTCGCGTGGGTATTGATAAACATCCCCAAATACCTGTGGTGGATTATGTGTTAGGGCGTTTCACCAAAGAGCAGCAGCCACTTATTGAAGATGGTATTCAAAAAGCCACGCAAGCTGTTCAGATGATGCTTGATAAAGATTTTGTGGCCGCAATGAATGCTTTTAATTAGGAGATGAAAAGATATGAAGAAGATTATTCAGATTTTAAAAAATAATTCAGCATATCTTGCAATGAAAAAAGGAAAAGGCGAGATTGTTGTATCTCACGCTAGCGATGAGGCGATTCTCATTGCTAGTGCTTTTTTCGCTTGTCCCAAAACAATGCTGGTGATTAAAGATAGCTTATATCAGGCACAGCTTTTATATCAGGAGCTGTATCCTTTGTTGCATCAAAAAGTCGCTTTCTTTCCATGCGATGAATCATTACGAGTAGAAGCTTTGGCTTCTTCTCAGGAATTAGTTGGAGAACGTATTCATACTTTGTCATTATTACTGCAACATCAGCCAATCGTTGTGATTTGTCATACACAAAGTTATTTACGTTATATACCACATCCTTCTCTTTTTGAAAGTTCTCAGTTACATTTATCTGTAGGTATGACCATTGATCCTTTGACATTAAGAGAAAAACTTATCCATAGTGGATATCAGATGATACAACGTGTTGATGAACCATTTTACTATTCAAAACGTGGTGGGGTTATAGATGTTTACTCTATCCAATATGAGAATCCTATTCGTATTGAATTTTTTGATGATGAAATTGAAAGCTTACGTTTCTTTGATAAAAATACACAACGTTCTTTAGAAAATGTTCAGGAAGTCACAATCTTACCGGCGACCGATCTGCTTTATGATGATCAGGAAATAGAACATGTGATTTCACAGATTGAAACATTACAGAGTCAAACGCAGTGTCCTGATTATCAGGATGATTTGGATGAAGAAATTTCTATTGATATAGAATCTATTAAGAATCATGATTATTCATCTCGTCTTTATCAGTACATGGGATTGTTTTCATCATCAACGTCATTACGTTGTTATTTTGATGATGTGCTGATTGTAACATCAAGTCAGGAAAAAATAAAATCGGTCTATAATCAGTACGTAGAAGAAACATTCTACTATTCTCATGAATTACAAGATATGGGGAAAATGGTAAAAGGGTTGTCATTATTTCAAAGTTTAGACTCATTATTAAAAAAGACAGATATTGACTTTGTTGATTTTAGAACGAATGACAAACAAATTTCCTTTTTAACAAGAGAAATTCAATTACCATTATTGAATGAAAATCAATTGATTCAACAAATCAAAGATTATCTTATTCAAAATAAAATCCTTATGTGTCTTGAAAATAGTCATCAGATTCAAATGATGACAGATTTATTGGATCAATATCATCTCTCTTATGCCTTGGTAGGTCATGATGATCATATTTATCAGGGAATTAATATTTATATGGGTGATTTATCAACAGGTATAGATTTTTGTGAAGAACATGTGATCCTGTTGACAGAAAAAGAGTTATTTAAGGTTAATAGTCAAAAGAAAAAAGGCTACATTAAATATAAAGATGCAAAAGTCATCAATGACTATACGGAATTAAATATTGGAGATTATGTTGTTCACGATGTCAATGGAATTGGACAATATATGGGTATTAAAACACTGGAAGTCAGAGGTGTGAAAAAAGATTACTTGTATATTGCCTATAAAGGAAATGATACTTTATATATTCCCGTAGAAAATTTTAAACTGGTACGAAAATATGCTTCCAGAGATGGGAAAGTTCCAAAAATTCATTCTTTAAATAGTACAGAGTGGCAAAAAACAAAACAAAGAGTCAGAAACAAAGTTGATGATTTGGCAGATCGTTTAATTGAAATATATTCACAAAGAATGAAACAGCCAGGATTTGCATTTCCTAAAGATGATGCTATGCAAATACAGTTTGAAGAATGTTTTGGTTATGAACTGACACCAGATCAAAAAGAGGCTGTCAAAGAAATTAAAGCTGATATGGAAATGCCACGTCCTATGGATAGATTGTTGTGTGGAGATGTTGGATTTGGGAAAACAGAAGTGGCTTTACGTGCCTGCTTTAAGGCTATTTTAGGTGGTAAGCAAGTGGCTTTTCTATGTCCTACAACGATTTTATCTTCACAGCATTATCATACGATGGTTACTCGTTTTGAAAATTTTCCAGTCACTATTGCTTTATTAAATCGTTTTACAACGACGAAACAAAGAAAACAGATTTTAAGTGATTTAAAGGAAGGAAAGATTGATTTATTAGTTGGGACACATCGTATTTTATCAAATGATGTTGTTTTTAAAGATTTAGGATTATTATGTATTGATGAAGAACAGCGTTTTGGTGTTAAACAGAAAGAAAAAATTAAAGAAATCAGAAAGACAATAGATGTTTTAACTTTAACTGCTACACCAATTCCAAGAACTTTACAAATGTCTTTAATGGGAATTCGTGGATTATCACAAATTGAAACACCACCGTTAAATCGTTTGCCAGTACAGACTTATGTCATGGAAAAAAGCAATCAGCTTGTCAAACAGGTGATTGAACGTGAACTTGGGCGAAAAGGACAAGTTTTCTATTTACATAATCAGACAGCCAATATTGAAAGTGTGGCTAATGAAATTGCCAGATTGGTTCCACAGGCAAAAATTGGTATTGGACATGGGCGTATGAGCAAAGATGAACTTGAAAAGGTGATGCAGGCTTTTGTAGATAAAGAATATGATATTCTGGTTTGTACAACGATCATTGAAACCGGTATTGATATTCCTAATGCCAATACCATTATTATTGAAAATGCTGATCGTTTTGGTTTATCGCAGCTTTATCAGATTAAAGGACGTGTTGGTCGTAGTGAACGTTTGGCTTATGCATATTTATTGTATGCAAAGAACAAGCAAATGAATGAAGAAGCAACGAAGCGTTTAAAGGCGATTAAAGAATTTGCACAATTAGGTAGTGGATATAAGATTGCTATGCGTGATTTATCTATTCGTGGATCTGGTGATATACTAGGAGGAGAACAGGCTGGATTTATTGATACAGTTGGTTTTGATATGTATATGAGGATTCTTCAGGAGGCTATTGAAGAAAAAACGGGAGAGAAAAAAGAAGAAAAAGAAGTGCCTGTTCAAAATGTCAATGTTGATGGTTATATTCCTGAAAATTATGTAGAAAATGATATGGAAAAATTAAATCTTTATCAACGTATATATAAAGCGCAACATTTAACACAGTTACAATCTTTAGAAAAAGAATTAAAAGATTTATATGGAACATTGCCTAGAGAAGTGAATAATATTGTATTGAAAAGAAAATATGAAATTTTATGTACACAGCCTTTCATTGATGAAGTCAAAGATGCAGGTGGATATGTACAAATTATGTTGACACAGGAATTTTCAGCCCATATTGCAGGTGATCAGCTTTTTGAATTGGTTAATCGTTTATTTGATAAACCACAGTTAAAATACATTAAAAATGAAATTGTGATTATGATTCAAACAATCGGTCAATGGTTACCACATACAATAGAATTATTAAATGAATTAAAGAAAATGGATGAGCAATCACGACATCAGTGATTGCTTTTTCATATAAAAAAATCCTCATAGAATGAGGATTAATCATTTTGATAATTATCAATGATTTCATCAATATCAATACCTAATTTAAAACCTAATGTAAAATAATCATCAATAGTATTTTGATAGTCTTCACTAGAGTATTGTTTTTGAACATTTAAAATAGATTGATAAATCTTGAAAAATAAAGAATAAAGATCTTGATTTTCAGGAATTTCTGTATGATTTTTAATACTATCAATACGTAATTCATAACCAATAGACATTAACATCGTTAAACCTTCAAGATAGTTTTCTAATAACTGTTGATGATTGACAGGTTCTTCTTTTTCCCAAAATAAATAACATCTTGATTCAAGTGCAACTTCAGATAAATCATGTAAAAAAGATAAAATCTTTTGATTGATTCTTGTTGTGTTTAATATTTCATTTTTAGCGACTTGAATTTCTCTATTGATATAGACTTGATATAATTTTGCGACATCATTCATAATTTTTCACCTCTTATCTATTATCTTACCTCAATATGAATAAAATTTGAATGATTAACCAAAAATATGAAGGTGTTCTAATAAAATCTTAATACCCATACCTATTAAAATAATACCACCAGCAATTTCAGCTTTAGATTTATATTTCATACCAAAGACATGTCCAATTTTCACACCTATCATTGAAATCACAAAAGTTGTACAGGCAATGATAGAAACGGCTGATAAAATATTGACATTAAAAAAAGCAAAAGTAACACCAATAGCTAAAGCATCAATGGAAGTAGCAATTGCTAAAGGAATCATGACTTTAGGTGAAAATTCTGTATTACATGTTTCTTCATCCTCAAAAGCTTCTTTAATCATATTGATTCCAATTAAAGCTAATAAGATAAAAGCAATCCAATGATCAATACTTTCAATTTTATCTTTAAACTGAATACCTAATACATATCCTAAAAAGGGCATAAAGCCTTGAAAAAAGCCAAAATAACCACCACAAATCAAAGCGTGTTTGAGTTTAAGCATGCGTGTTGATAAGCCTTTACAGATGCTCACCGCAAAAGCATCCATGGATAACCCGACACCAATGATCAATATTTCTAAAAACCCCATATGTCCTCCTTGTAATAAAAAAGACATGACTGTTGAGCGTACAGACAAGTCTTATTGTTTTCATCATATCCAAATTATAACAACTTTGCATATAAGTGTCAAACATCTTTTGGGATATAGTCACTGCCTATTTTTTTAGCTTGAAACTGACTGTTTGTGAAATCTTGAATCATATCCAGAAAATCAAGATTACGTAAATAACATTGATAAGAAACTTGTTCCTGATATTGAATATCTATACACTTTATGTGATGAACTTTTAATAAATGCTCAAGTTTACGTGTATATGTATAATCAACTGTTATATTATATAAATCAACCAGTTCTTTTTCAACGATATGAGCGACTTTAAGAGCTTCAGCTACACTTTGACTATATGCTCGTGTTAATCCCCCAGCGCCAAGTTTAATGCCACCAAAATATCTAGTCACAATCGCTATCATATTTGTTAAACCTTGCATTTTTAAAACATTTAACATAGGCATACCCGCCGTTCCAGATGGTTCACCATCATCATATGCTCTTTCATGAGGACCAATAATATAGGCAACACAGTTATGTGTAGCTTGTGGATCGCTATATTTTGTAATCATATCGTTAGCCTGTTCAATTTGACTACAGGGAATCAAATGACAAACGAATTCAGATTTTTTAATAACTAATGTATGGCTTGTATAATCTTCAATAGAAATCATGATGTCACACCTTTCTTTCTTTATTATATATGATTTCATTTTATTGTCAAAAGTGTTATAATAATGAGAGAAAAATTAACTTTTGGAAGCGAGGGATTGAGATGGCTAAGATTGCAGTATTAGCTGATAGTGGCTGTCAAATAGAATTAAATCAATATGAAGATCAAGGTATATTTATTGTGCCTTTATGTATTACGATGAAAAATCATACGTATTTAGATCAAAAAGACATTACCAGTTTGGAAGTTTTTGAAACTATGGAAAAAGAGGATATCATGGTCATGACTTCTCAGCCTGCAACAGGGGAACTGGTCAATATTTTACAAAGAATCAAAGATGCTGGTTATGATGAAGTTATCGGATTACCCATTGCGACAGGATTATCATCAACTTTAAATGGGATGAAAGTTGCTGGAGAAATGGTGGGTATTCCAATCACTTTAATTGATACAAAAGGAACTGCAGGCAATCAAAAATATTTAGTATTCACTGCTGCCAAATTAATTCAAGAAGGTAAGAGTGTTAGTGAAATTCAAGATATTCTTGAAAACATGATTGATCATTCTGGAACGATTATTATGGCCCCTAACTTAGAACATTTAAAGAAAGGTGGTCGTATTACGCCAGCAGTGGCATTACTTGCTAGCATGTTGAAAATTGTTCCAGTGATGGAATTAAATTATGACTTGGGTGGTAAAATAGATGTACTTGGAAAAGTCAGAACCTTATCTAAAGCGAAAGCTACACTTGTGAATCGCATGGTCGAATTAGGTGTTAATGCTAAGGAATATAAAGTCACAATTGAACATGTCTTATGTGAAAGTTCAGCTTTAGAAGTGAAACAGATGGTTTTAGAAAAAATTGGAAATGTTGAATTAGAGTTAAGAGAACTTCCAGCTGTTGTTGGTGCTCATATGGGAGTTGGAGGTATTGGTGTACAATATATCAAAAAATATACAGGATAGGAGGATGAACAAATGCCTTTATTTGATGATCTCACAAAAAAAGCAGCGAAATTGACAGAAGGAGCTATTGATAAAACACAGGAATTAGCTGGTACTGCCAAATTGAAGCTTAAAATGAAAAATTTAGAATCTGATCGTGATGATGTTTTTCGTGACTTAGGAAAATATTATTATCAACAAATTCAAACATCAGGTGTTGTTGATGAAGAAGTCATGGATATGTATCGTCATATTGAAGAATATAATCAAAAAATGGCAGAATTAAAACAATTACTAGACGAATAAGCTGAGGAAACTCAGCTTTTTTTGATATAATGAAAGTAGAGGTGATATGTATGAATATCAAGATGAGAAACTTGGCTATATGCATTGGTGGAATTTTTTGTATAATGAATTTAAATAGTGAGTATCATTTCACTTATATGAATACTATACAGCCGTTTCTTTTTATCTTCTTTTTCATTTGTTTATTCTTTTTTAAAGAAAGTATCCTTTATCCCATATCAGGCTTATTAACGGGAATAGGTATTGATTATTCTTTGATTCAGGGAATCATCAATAATCCTTCTACAGTTCCTATTATTTTTGATAGTATTTTATCCTTATCTTTTATTCTGTATTTTATCATCATGCTTTTTAAAAGGAGATGGAATCGTCAAAATCAAAATATGGAATTATCTCAAGATATTCAGCACAAAAACTTGCCTGGAGATGGGACAATATCTTATCCATATAGATTAGATATTGATCAGACGCTTACCATCAATGATGAAATAGAACATCAATATCATAAAGTGATGTATGCACTTAATGGTGGAAGTCAAGAATACGAAGATCCAACATTTGGTTTTAAAGATAAGGTATTGGTAGGAAAAAAACATCTCCAACAAGATTATGGTGGTTTTTGGAAATATGAAAGTGATATGCCTGCTTTAAAGGAAAATGGAACCCTTTGGATGAAAGGTGTCGTTTATCTTTCGCATGATGATGTCAAAAATATATATCAGATGCTTTGTGATGATCATTTTTAGCAAATGATTCAAGAAAATATATCACATGTGTTAAACTTATCCTATAAAGAGAGTTATCAATTTTTAATAGACAATCAGATTCCACAAGATGTGGCCAAGAGTTTGTTGAAAGTTATTGCTCAAAAAGATAATATATTTGATAAAGATATCATCAAATCATTTATCAAATTCAGTTTTCAAAAAGAAGATTATCAGGAAGCAATGGAACATCAGGATGGAATGATTGATTGTGCTTATTGTATTTATTATTATGATAACTGGTTTTTACAGATGAGAGAGGGCATATGGAAAGTGAAACCAACTCTTTATGAACCATCTCTTTATTATGGAAAGGGTACTTATCAACCATTTGAAAAATAATCGTATAATAGAATCAATATTTGAAAAAGATATTTCAATAGAAAAAGACAATGAATATTGTGAGTAATATTCATTGTCTTTTTTATAAGGAAATTGATTATTAAAAATATTTTTATTATAAATAAATCATAACCAACTCATAAAAAATTATTTTAATATCAACTTTTGTTTTTATGTCTTCAAAATCTTTGTTATAATGTAAGAGAGGATGAGTATATATGAATAGAAAATGGTATTTTTTAGAGTACGTAGGAGCTCTTATATGTGCATTTATGGCTAACGTTGAATATCAATTTTCATATATGAATGGTATTCATTTATTATTGTGGATCATTTATTTTGGAGTATTTCTTTATTTTAAAGAACATATTTTCTATTGTGTGTTGAATGTTTTGATGGCTTTCAGTGTATGTCTTTCATTAATCATAGGGATAATGACGAATCCACAGCCTGTTTGTATTATCTTTGATTCTATCATGATGATATTTTTACTTGTTTTAGCCATTGTTTTGTTTATAAAAAGAAGATCTGTCAATCCAAATAATCAAATCCTTAATGAACTGAAATATACAATACGTGATGGAAATGGAACGGTGGAACATCCCTATATTCTTGATGAAAACAGTCTACCTCCTCTATGGAAAGAGATGATTGATGAACAAAATCATAAAGTCAGTTATGCTTTAAATGGTGCAGGACAAGAATATAAAGATTTCTCATTGAATATTGAGGATTATATTTTGGCTGGGAATAAACATAAAAAACAGGAGCTGGGTGGCTATTGGATTTATCAAAGTGATATGCCTGTGTTTAAAAATGAAGGCACATTATGGATAAAAACAGTGATTTATTTATCTTATCCTGACTGTCAGTTATTATATGAATTATTGAAAGATTATAAACAGTGGCAGACCATTCAAAAAAACATTTTATCTTTATCCAAGATGTCATATGAAGAGGGGTATTCTTTATTAAGAAAACATCAGATATCCAAACAACATTGTCAAGTGTTATTCAAAGTCTTAGGTATGACAGATCATATATTGAGTTCATCCGTGATTTTAGATCTTGTTAAAAATAAGTTTCATCTATCACGCTACCAAGAAGCCATGGAATATCAAGAAGGTATGCTCTATTGTGTATATTGTTTTACATATCAGGGACAATGGTTTCAATGTATTCTTGAGGATAACTGGAAAATCTATCCTATACTTTATGAGCCATCTTCTTATTATGGCCAGGGTATTTATCAATCATTTGGGCAAGATTTTGTATAAAGCAAAATCTTTTTCTATATAAAAAAAATAAAAAAAGTGTTTTAACTCCGTTTTTTAGGTGTTAAAATAGGTATAAAGTCATCTTCAAAATCATAAAATGGGTATAATGATAATACAAGGAGATGACATATATGAAAAAAACTTATCAAAAACAAGAAATGATCACTTTTGTTCAAAAGAAAAATTATGTATTAGAAATTATGAAAGATTCATCTGTATTGGAGTTATTTGCCAGTTGCTTACATGAAAAAGAATTGAGTCATTTATTACATGATAAAAGACTTTATCAACAACTTTTTATAGCTGCTTTAAGACATTTATATCAGGCGCAGAATTATCAGGATATGGAAAATGATTTAATGATGATGAATAGTTTGTTTTCACATCAGGATTATTTGTTGTTGAAAGAAGATATTTTTAAAAAAATAGCTAAAAAAACAATAACATTACAAGAATATTGTGTGATCCGATATCTGATTCCTTTTGAGAATATGTCTTTTTCTCAAGTCATTTCTATTCTTGAACATCAATATCATGTAGATACACTGGATTGTGCTAAAATATGTCTATTGGAAGATGAATATCATTTGGCCTATCAATATTTACTGCAACTAGATGACTGCCAGGATGAAGTTGTCTTAGATTTGCTTTGTAGCTACAGCATGAAAGATTATCTTTCATTAATGCGTCATTACAACAGGAAGAAAAGTTATCAGCTTGTTATGAGTCATTAGGAGTCTATTATGGGAAAAAGAATGTTTTATGTACTGAAGATGATTTTACAAACGCCAAATAAAGCCATTACAGCTTTAGAAATACAGGAAGCTTTAATGAAACAGGATATGAAGATTGATATTAAAACTGTTTATTCTTGTATCAAACAAATCAATGATTTTTTTAATGGTTGGATAGGTAGAGATTTGATTATCTCTTATCATAAATTGGGTTATAGGATAGATGAAGATATATTTGAGGATGGTGAATTACAATTTCTATTAGATCAGATTGCCTTTCATCAGGATTTAAATAGAGAAGATCAGCAACATTTACAAAAGAAACTTCTCACCCTATCTTCTTTTCATCAACAAAAACGTCTCGTCTTGTTTCAACCAAGTGAACGTCAGCATTCTTTTTCTCTATTTATTAATTTAACAGTTATTATGAAAGCGATTGAACATCAAAAAGCTATTTCTTTTCAATATATTGATTATGATATTCAAAATCATCACTTCATAGAGGTGGCTTCACAAAGAGGGAATAAAGATGATCAATATATTGTTTCTCCTTATTCTTTAACTTCCCAAAATAATCATTATTATATGATTGCCTATAATGAAAAACATCCCCAACAATTAACCAATTATCGTATTGATCGTATGCGTGCTATTCAGACTTTAAATAAAGGATATATCAATGTTCAGGAACAATTTGATATCCAAAATGAAATTGAAAAGATGATGAATATGTTTATATCTCATCATCGTGATACATTGGTTATTGAATGTGATTATAAACAGTTAAGAGAGATGGTATCACGTTTTGGATTGAATATGCGAGTACAGCGTTTATATCAGGAACGTTTATTATTAACAATTGAAGATGTTTCTATTTCAGAAGGATTGATTGGCTGGATTATGATGATGCAAACTCAAATTAAAGTGATTTCTCCACAGTATCTACATGATGACATCAAGTCCCGTATAAAAGCTATGCACAACCTTTATCAAGATATGTTATAATGGAATTGGAGTGGGTGATGAAAATGCAAAAAATCATGATTGTCGAAGATGATGAAGTCATCGCTTTAGCAATTCAAAAACATTTAGAAACATGGAATTATGAAGTTGAAGTTGTGGATGATTTTGAACATGTTTTCGATCTTTATCTTCAAAAACAGCCAGAACTTATTTTATTAGATATCTCCTTACCTTTTTATAATGGATATCATTGGTGTGAACAGATTCGTAAAGTATCTTCAGTGCCTATTATCTTTATTTCATCTGCTAATGAGAATATGAATATTGTCATGGCTATTTCTATGGGAGCAGATGATTTTATCACAAAACCTTTTGATTTTCATGTCTTAACAGCGAAAATTCAGGCGTTACTTCGTCGTACATATTCTTTTTCTAAATCTATGCAGGTTTTAACATATAAAGATTTGGTTTTAAATATCTTAGATGCAACTATTTCTTATCATCATCAGACTATTGAACTGACGAAAAATGAATTAAAGATTTTACAGGTTCTCTTTGAAAAATCAGAAGTATTTGTATCACGTGATGATTTAATGATGGCATTATGGCAAAGCAATGAATTTATAGATGATAATACTCTAAGTGTAAATATGAATAGATTAAGAAAGAAATTAGATGATTTTCATATTGAACATCTTATTCAGACAAAAAAAGGATTAGGTTATAAGCTGGCTTATGAATAGATTACTGCATTATTTTTATGATAAAAAAGCTTTCTATATTCTTTATTTATCATGCATTGGTATTTTTTGTCTGATTCTTTATTTATATAATGTTTTCATTGAAGCTGTCATCTATGCGACTATTTTATGTCTGGTTTTATTGATTGTTTATTTTGCGATTGATTATTTTCTCTATTATCAAAAAACGAATAATTTAGAATCAATCTTTCAATTAGAAGATATGATTTTATTAGATTTACCACAAAGTTCTGGATATATTGAAACTCAATATCAATTATTGATTCATCAGATCCATCATTTATTAAAAGAAATGAAAGAACAACATGAAATACATAATCAGGATATGTTAGATTATTTCACTTTATGGGTTCATCAGATCAAAACACCTATTTTTGCATTAAGACTTTTAATTACATCTCAAAATGCTTCAACAAACGATATGCTTTTACAAGTTTTAAGAATTGAACAATATGTAGATATGGCTTTACATTATATGAAATTAGAACAGATTTCTTCTGATTTACGTATCAAACGTTATGATTTAAATGAGCTCATTCAAGATGTTATAAAAAAACAAGCCACTTTTTTTATTCAAAAGAAATTAACTTTAAAAATTGATCCAATAGATTTACAGGTTTTGACTGATGCCAAATGGTTGTCCTTTGTTTTGGAACAGATTTTATCCAATGCATTGAAATATACCAAAACAGGTGGCATTCATATTTTTGTTGAAGATGAAGTTTTGTATACTGAAGATACAGGTATTGGGATTAAACAGGAGGATTTACCAAGACTGTTTGAAAAAGGCTTTACAGGATATAATGGAAGAATGGATAAAAAAGCAAGTGGTCTAGGATTATATTTATGTGCTCGCATATTAAAATATTTAGGACATCCTATTCATATCCAGTCAACTCAAGGAGTGGGAACAACAGTGATGATTGATTTTCATGTTAAGGATTTACAAGTTGAATAAACCTTACAGAAATGTAAGTTATAACAGAGAAATTGTAAGATAAATCAATGGTACATATTTCTCTTTTTTTATAAACTATAAGTGTACAAAGGAGGAGTTAAAATGTCATTACTGGAAGTTAAAAATTTAAAGAAAATTTATACAACACGTTTTTCCAATCAACAGGTACAGGCATTATCCAATGTCACTTTTAGTGTCGAAGAAGGTGAGTATGTTGCGATTATGGGTGAATCTGGAAGTGGGAAAACAACTTTATTAAATATTCTGGCTTCATTAGATCAGCCAACCAGTGGACAGGTCTTATTAAATGGTCAAGATATTACCCATTTAAAGGAAAAAGAAATCTCACAGTTTAGAAGAAAGAATCTTGGTTTTGTATTTCAGGATTTTAATCTATTAGATACATTTTCTATCAAAGATAATATTTTCTTACCACTTGTCTTATCTAAAGAACCTTATCCTGTTATGCAACAGAAATTAAAAGCTTTAGCACCAAAACTGGGTATTGAGGATTTATTAGAGAAATATCCATATGAAATATCTGGTGGACAGAAACAAAGAGTCGCTGTTGCAAGAGCACTCATTACACATCCTCAACTTGTTCTGGCAGATGAACCTACGGGTGCCCTTGATTCAAAGTCAACGGATCAATTGTTGGAAATTTTTGATACAGTCAATCAGGAAGGGCAAACAATTTTAATGGTGACTCATAGTACCAAAGCAGCCAGCTATGCTTCAAGAGTCTTATTTATTAGAGATGGTGAAGTTTTTCATCAAATTTACAAAGGAAATCAAACGAATCAGCAAATGTATCAAAGTATTTCAGATACACTAACATTACTTGCGACAGGAGGGAAATAAAATGAAATCTTTCTTTTATCCCCGTCTGGCATTAACCAATCTCAAAAAGAATTCTAAGTTATATTTTCCATATTTATTAACAAGTTCCTTTACTGTCATGATGTTTTATTTAATTAATTATCTAGCATCACATAAAGGTTTAGAACAAATGGCAACGGGTTCAAGTACAATGCAGATCATCTTGAATTTAGGAATTATTGTGATGGTTATCTTTTCTGTCATTTTCTTATTTTATATGAATAGTTTTTTAATGAAACGTCGAAAAAAAGAAATAGCTTTATACAATATTTTAGGTTTAGAAAAGAAACACATTATGATTATGATGTTGTGTGAAACCATCATCACAACATTGATTTCATTTGTTATGGGATTTCTTTTTGGTATTATTTTTAGTCAGCTGGTTTCATTAGTATTGATTCATTTAATGGGACTATCTACAACCTTGACATTTCATATTTCATGGTCATCTTTTCTAGTTACCGTTATTGTCTTTTTACCTATTTATTTGGCTTCTTATCTCATTCATGTGATTCAAATTCAATTATCAAACCCTATTGAATTATTAAGAGGTTCTCAAAGTGGTGAAAAAGAACCGAAGACCAAATGGCTGATGACAATTATCGGTTTGGTAACACTTGGATTAGGATATTATATTGCTATTACGATTGATGATCCCACAACAGCGATGCTCTTGTTTTTTGTAGCTGTTATCTTGGTTATTATTGGAACCTATTGTTTATTTACTGCAGGTTCTATTACAATTTTAAAACTTTTAAAGAAAAATAAGCATTTCTATTATCAGACAAAACACTTTACTTCTGTGTCTCAGTTAATCTATCGTATGAAACAAAATGCTGTAGGACTGGCTAGTATCTGTATTCTATGTACATGTATATTGGTTATGTTGTCAAGTACAGTCTCACTCTATTTTGGAATTGAAGATACAATTACAGCTTATCAGCAGGATAGTTTTCAGCTTAAAGTTTATGGCTATGATGATGGAACGTTGCCAAGTGATCAGGAGTTTGCAAAGTTTTATTCACAAATGCAGACTGAATTAGAGAATCATGATATTGGTATTGATAGTTTTATTCATACCAAAAGATATTCAGTCAGTGTACGTTTTGGAAATGACCATATTTTGGCATTAGACGAATCTGGAGATTTTGTTGTGGGATATTTGGTAGGGATGACACAGGATGAATATAATCGTGCCTATCATCAAAATGTTCAATTAAGTGGTCAGAATATTTTAGTGAGCAGTAATTTCTTTGACTTTGGAGATACTTTAGACATAGATCAACAAAAATATCCAATTCAGGAAGTTGTGCATCAACCCTATTTATTACCTAATGAAAATCCTACTGCACAAAGAAATCTGATTGTCATTATGAAAGATGAAGAAGCTATTCAAGAGATGATGTCGTATTTCTTTGGAGATACTATCCAGCCAACAGAAAATCTTTCTATTGTATATCAGGATCAGTCTCAAGAAAAAGAAGCTGAAGACATATTAAGAAAGTGTTTAGATAACTTTTCCTTAGAAACAGAGACAGAACAGGGAGGCATTTCTTTCTATCGTTCTTCATTATATGAAGTCAGAATCATGTTGATGGAATTGTATGGAAGTTTATTTTTCTTAGGTATTTTCTTAGGCATCTTATTTTTAATGGCTACAATATTAATTATGTACTATAAACAGTTATCAGAAGGTTATGAAGACCAAAAACGCTTTGAAATTATGCAAAAAGTTGGAATGAGTACAAAAGAAGTGAAACAGACTATTCGTTCTCAAGTTTTAATCTTCTTCTTTTTACCACTGATAGCTTCAGTTATTCACATGGCATTTGCTTTCCATTTGATAACTATGATGTTTAGTTATATTGTTTTGAGTGGAACAGAGGTGTTTATTACATGTACAATCATCTCAGTCATTATTGTGGCGATTGTTTATGCGATTGTCTATGTCTTTACATCAAGAACATATTATCGTATTGTTAAGAATTAATAGAAGATGAATGAATGTTCATCTTCTCAGGCTGTTGACAAAGTAAAAAAGTCAACAGCTTTTAGTTTTCAAATGAAAGAATATATGGTATTATATCCATTGT